>CAIVDG010000348.1 GCA_903904615.1 uncultured Acidimicrobiaceae bacterium
ACAATTCATTGCTTTCGATACCGATCAATAACCGACAAAGACGACCCGTGAACTTGTAGATCTGGGATACGAAGTAGACCGAGGTCGCCCGTAGGGACTGAACACACCACGGTCACCCGAACAGCATTCAATGATTCCCGGTCCAAAATTTGAGCGTCGACACGAATGTGTTTGCATTCAATGTCCTGTCGCTGTATTTCACGTTGGGCCGATGCCAACGCTTGCTGTTGTGCATTCTGCAACGTCTCTCGTGAAGCAGCTCGTGCTGCGGTCTCTGCCACATGCTGAATCTGCGTTGCCGTCAGCGTCATTCGCCCGGCGTAGACAACCAGCAGCAACAACATCATGAAGCAAGGCAGCAAAATGACAGCCTCTGCCGCAAGCGAACCCCGTTCTTCCTTCATGAACGGTCTTGCTCTCGCTTAAACGTTTCCCACGGTGCCCACGCCTTGGCCGTCGCAGTTTGCGGGAGGAAAGCGATGGGGCCCGCCACTTTCAAGCGCACGGTGACATGCACCCCATCATGCCGAAATGACACATTCGGTGAATCTAAGAGAGTTGAGTTCAGGTCTGCCGTTACTCGTTGCACTTCAGAAATCGCCCTTTGTTGTGCATCTGACGAAGGGCTTAGCCCACTTGCTACAGCAGCACCACGAAGAGCAGCAAGTTCCGCGACATGTGTGTTGTGAAAAATCGCCCCAACGTGAAAACACATAAATACGACGAGAAAGACGACCGGGACGAGAACAACAGTTTGGAGACTGGTCTCGCCCCGGTCCTTCAACGGATGATGGGCAGCAATCATCCGAGATTGAGAGAGTTGGCCTTCTCACGCACGCGAGTGCTGATGATGGCACCCACACTGATAGCCAAAGCAACCAATGCCGCGGCCATCACCACAGTTGTTGCGCTCACTTCACCGCGTTCGTGATCACGTTCTCGAGAGGCCGTGTAACGAATCCAGTAATACCGAGTTAGGTCTTTCAATTATTTTCCTTTCGTACGAATTCAGAATGAACTCACTGTTTGAACGAATGCTGGGTATCCGACGAGAATTAGGAATCCCATAAACAACACAACAAGGGGAAGGCCAATTTTCTCGGTGCGTTGCTCTTCATCAAACTCAACGCGTGCCAGATTCTTTTTGCGTAGCGAATCGGCCTTGGTCACAAGCGACGAACGAACGCGCGCACCATGTTGACCAGCAAGTTGAACCGTATGTGCAACCTCAATGAGTGAACTGACATTGACTCGGTGACCTAACTCGGCAAGTGAATCCCAATACGACACACGCGCGCTTTGCGCTCTCATAATGGCTGTTCGAATAAGTGCGAATCCTGGGCCATCCCCAGAATGCGACGCAGCAAGCACGGATGTTTCAATTCCGGCACCACCTGCAACCATCACATTGACTAGATCAAGGAACACGGCCGTTGCAAGGTCTAACTGACGACGAATGCTCTCTGCGTCACGAGAAATACGTCGAGATGGTTGCAAGCTGGAGACAACTGCCAGAGCAACCGACAGAACCAGCATTGACACGCTTAGTGAACCGCTGAACTTCGTCATTGCGATTGCACTGACAACAACTGCTAGTCCAACAGCGAGGGATGTCGCTCTCACCACTGACTGCCGATGAACAGTCACGTTCACTCCCACAAGTTCTAGATCCGCACCGCATGCGATCCACTGCGTCATGCATGGCCCCCCGGCGTATTGAGAAACCGCTGAGGCACCTTCAGTGTTGTGATCTGGCGTAACCACGTCAGCGCAAAGGCAAAACAAGCAGTGGTCAGAGCAATAAAGAATCCACCCTGTGCTGTCAAGAATGGGGCTACATAGGCCGGATTCAGTATGAGAAGCCCCAGGCAAAAACCAGCAACGGAGTAGTTGATAATTCGAACAGCAGTGCGTGTTCGCGCACGTGACACCCATACACGAAGATACAAATCGCATTCTGCACGGGCACACTCACTGAGATGCGTTAACAGTGCAGCGAAATCCCGGGTCTGGTGCCTAGACGCGATAAGGAGCGAGGCCACCACAAAGTCAGATGTTGGGTTGGCAAGATCATCAGCAAATTCACGTAGCGATTCCTCGAGTGTGCTGTACCGCAACGAAGCAACGAGTCGTTGTACTTGAACGTCAATCTCGGCAGGTGGAAACTGAGCTGTCGCTGTTATCGCTTGTTCAATTCCAGAAGATGCCGAGATGGCATCTCGAAGACTCTCAGTCCACACCGCAATTGCGGTGACACGCTCACGTTGATCTTCAACACTGATACGGGAGAAGAATCTCTTTACTTGTGAGAAAGTTCGCGCGGGGGCGGTGCGTCCAAATACGGCGACAGAGATTCCTATTCCGACGAGCAGACCGGAGAACAAAAGGATTACGAGGCCCATGACGACGTCCGTCGGAATGAGAAACCGAATTCCTCCAGTACCTCTTGAGTTGCCAATCGAAGAGAAATAAAGTTGTGCTGCGGTTGAGTGCGAGAAAAGATTTCATTCGTGAGGATTCCACCACCATCAGATTGAACAACTTCGTGAATTGAGGTAATTGTTCGCGTGTCTCCAATGAGTTGAACATGGACAACAAAGTGAACTGACGTAGAGATAAGTAAGTTGATTGCATCTGATGGCACACCTGTTTGTGCCATTGCTACATACGCCAGAAGTTTCGGAAATACGTTTCTCGGACTGTCGGCGTGGATTGTGCACATCGAGCCGTTGTTGCCCTGGCTCATGGCAAGCAACATCGGAAAGGCTTCCGAGCCACGAACTTCGCCAATGACAACCCGATCGGGATCCATGCGGAGCGCCATCCGAGCTAGGTCACTCATGGAAACCGCGCCTGTTCCTTCCATATTTGGCGCGCGGGACTGCAAAGCGTCGTGGTCGGGGTGAGCATCTTCGAATCGATCAATTCCTAGTTCGAATGCATCCTCAATCGTGACGATTCGTTCGGTACGTGGAATCTCATTAATGAGTGCACGTAGCAATGTGGTTTTCCCGGATCCAGTTCCCCCTGCAACGATGACGTTGTGTTTCGACCGAACTGCTGCTGCTAGGAACTGCGCTGTCTCGGCTGTGAGCATGTTGCGAGATACCAGTTCAGCAAGATGCGAATAATCAAAGCGATGACGGCGAACAATCAGGGATGGGCGCGATGAGATATCCATTGTTGCGAATACTCGAGACCCGTCACGTAGCTGAAGATTGAGTTCAGGGTGCGCGGGGTCGAATCGTTGTTCGCGGTGACCCATTCGCGATGCAATTCGGCGAATGAGATCAATAAGTTCATCATCGGTGTCAACAATAGGTTCGACTTCGCAACGCTCTCCATTGCGCATCTTCAACCACACTGGCCGATTCCCTCGAACATGAATATCTGAAACCTCATCATCATCAAGGAGCGGCTCGAGTTTTCCTAAGCCAAGGACACGCGCGATGGCGTCATCAACGAGACGACGTTCTTCGATTTCTGATGAAAAGTCGTGCCCCCAGCTCTGATGTGACTTCTCGAGCCGAATGAACTCCTCTGCTGTCTCTCGCGCAAGAAGTCTTTCTTCATCTGGGCTGGCAGCTGGCAACTCACTCTGATGTCGACGCACTCGGTCATCAGCAAGGGAAGCAGCAATGATGCGTGCAATTTCTGTCGCAGAAGGAAGGCTCACTTGCTTTCTCCGACTTGTGAAAGGAACAGCGCTCCCGAGCTTGCAATGTCAGCGAGAAATTTTTGAGGTGACCGTACGGTGATGACAGTGGATGTGGATAAGTCATTAGGCGCGCTGATATCTGTCACCGTTACTTCTTGTTGAAGGACTCTTGTTTCACCATTCCCATCAATTCCTGGTGTCACCGCAATTTGCACCACATCACCAATTTCAAGCTGTGGCGGAAAATGCCCAATCTCAACCGAGAGAGGGATGAACGCTTCGTTAGCCAAGAGTCCCTGAGATACATCAACTTTTGATACGGCTTTTTGTGAGGTCTCGTCGCTAGTGACTACTGACGTAGATCTATTTGTCACGAGCGCAAATACCAAGACCACGCCAATGAGCACGACCGCGACCCCAATCAGCAGATCATTTCGTCGAACTGGGTGGCCACCGGATTTCGGAGCTTCGGTTCGCTCACGAAGTGCAGAGAGCCGATCTGCCGACGATGGAGCACCTGGTCTGTGTGTTGAATCCATCAATCATCTCCCCATTTATGAAGTTCACGCCGAATGTGTGGGCGGGCAACGTATGGACGGAAAGGCAAAAGTTCAAGTCAGCAAAATGGTGTCAAGTCACC
>CAIVDG010000349.1 GCA_903904615.1 uncultured Acidimicrobiaceae bacterium
CCATCATCACCGCTCAGAACAACCCACGCGGCATCGCCACGATGAGCGATTTGGCAACGTCTGGTCTCACTGTTGTTCTGTGCGACACCAGTCAACCGTGCGGCCGTTATGCCGACCAATTGTTCCAGCGCGCTGGACTGACCATTACCCCTGCAAGCCGCGAGAGTTCGGTCACTGGCGTGATCTCTCGTGTTCGCACAGGTGAAGCAGACGCGGGAATCGCCTACATCAGCGATGCTGTTGCGAATACTGATATTTCTGCGGTGGCCATTCCCGATGCAGACAATGTGCTCGCGGAATACCCCATCGCAATTGCATCGACGCCATCATCTGGCGCCACACCTGCAGCACAACTGTTCGTCGATTTCATCATGTCATCAACAGGACAAAACATTCTGAAGAACGCCGGATTCATTCGTGCGCCGTAACTCTGCTGTGTCTCAGGCTCCGCGCGGAGTCATTGCTGCCGCCGTTGTGGGGCTAACGCTTCTCGTGTTACCCGTTCTTGCAATGTTGCTTCGCGTGCCGTGGAGTGCACTTCCCGAAATAGTGACGGACGATGCAAACCGCAGTGCCCTCTTGCTTTCATTACGTACATCGGTATTGGCAACACTTCTCTCTGTTGCTGTCGGCGCACCAGTGGCCTGGCTTATTGCACATCACACATTCCCAGGCATGCGCATCATTCGTGCGTTGTGTGTCTTGCCCATGGTGTTACCGCCAGTTGTTGGTGGCGTTGCGCTCATCTATGTACTGGGCAAGAACGGCGTTATTGGCCAGTATTTGTGGGACTGGTTTGGAATCAGAATTGCCTTTACTGAATCAGCGGCGGTGCTTGCGCAGTTCTTTGTGGCGGCTCCGTATTTCATCGTCGTGATGGAATCGGCTTTCACCAGCGTTGACCCTGCTCTTGTTGGCGTCTCCAGGTCACTCGGCGCGCGACCGTGGCATGTACTTCTTCACGTGCAGCTTCCCCTCGTGCGCCCTGCACTCATTGCTGGTCTGGTACTGACATGGGCGCGAGCTCTTGGTGAATTCGGCGCCACCATCACATTCGCTGGCAATACACAAGGCCGCACACAAACATTGCCGCTCGCTGTGTACACCGCACTTGAATCAGGCCGTGACGCGGCTCTCCTTCTTTCGGTGGTGTTGATTGTTGTGTCGTTCACAGTGTTGGTGTCGTTACGAACTCATTGGACAAGCGGAGTATTTCGACGGGGGCAAGCATGACCCTTTCTCTGAATGCCTCAATCGTGCGCGATGAGTTCGTTCTTCGTGTCGAGTTCAGCGTTCGTAATGGCGAATGCATCGCCATCACGGGCCCGAACGGATCAGGCAAGTCATCGCTGTTCAATGCCATTGCGGGCCTGCTTCCCATCTACTCCGGAAACATCAGCGTGAACAATGCTGCGTTAGTGGACACCACGTCACGAGTCTGGGTGCAGCCAGAAGAACGCAACATCGGGTTGTTGCCCCAGGGAGGAGCACTGTTCCCTCATCTCACTTGCCAGCAGAACGTTGAATTTGGTCTTCGCGCACACGGTGAATCTCGCACCACTCGCCAGACCATTGCATACGACATGCTGATGCAGTTTGGAATTGATCACCTCGCTGATCGATACCCACATCAACTATCGGGCGGACAACGTCAACGCGTGGCCATTGCCCGAACACTTGTGCTTCGCCCAGCGGTGTTGTTGCTTGACGAACCAACCGTTGCGCTTGATTCACACGGCAGAACTGAAGTGATTGAGGCTTTGCTCGCAACGCGAGAAACGTTTGCCGGGCCCATCGTGTTCACATCTCACGATGAACGAGATGTTGCATCACTTGCACAGCGAACTCTGACCATTTCTGCAAGTTCAGACGGCAACGAAGTCACCGACAAATAGCGGAACTAGACGTTCGGCGACCACGCCACCGGAACAATGTCTTTGTACAGGCGTTCAATCTCGTAGAAGCGGCGGGCTTCATCGACAAAGATGTGCACAACGACATCGCCGTAGTCAATAAGCACCCATTGCTTTTCGCGAGTGCCTTCGGAGCGCAACGGCCCGCGCTCCAGCAGATCGCGAACATCTCCAAGCACGGCATCTGAAACAGCACCGACAAGACGAACATTTGAAGCGCTAGCCACCACGAAGTACTCGGTGATACCCACAACATCACCAACAGGCAGAACAACAATGTCGGTGCCCTGCTTTTCGTCAATGATTTGCGCAATGGTTGTTGCGAGTTCTAACGATTCTGAATTTGCCGGGGCGTTGGTCACTTGTCCACCGTAGTCGTTGTGGTGTTCTGAGGCCCTGACCCCAGGAAAGCCACAAAGTCGTTACCCAGCACAATGCGCAAATTCACACTGTCAATGATTTCCGCAGACTCTTTGTATGTGAGAGGTCCCAGAAGATTCACGAACGTTTCCGCTTCTACACGCGCCATGGTGTCATTGAAATAGACCACAGTCTCTTCTGCAGGTGTCTCGGGTACATGGCGAAGAAGTACCACATTTGCCCCCATGAAAGCCAGACGCGTCGCTGCTTCTTTTGCATAGGTGGTGTTGTCGAATGGAATGTCAACCATGACTGCGATATTCGTACTGGTGAGGCGCAATGCCGAAGGCACGACACTTGCCATCACTGTCAACACTTCACCACCATCTAGTTCGTACATGTCGGCGTTTGTTGGGTTTCGCTGCGGGTCGGTCAACAATGAGGCGCCAAATTGCCAAACATCAATTTCGCCAGCAAACAGTGCACTAAAGAACTCGGCAGTTGACGATGGAACTTTGGGCGAATCAGACGGGGCCGTGGTGGAACTACTGGTGTCTCCAGACGAACGCACAACACCAGCACGCGCCACCGACAACCACAAAGCCTTGACTTGGGCAAGACGCGTTGATTCTGGGGACCCTGTCTGCGACGACGCGAGTGCAGCGGCGATTTGTTGTGCACCAACAGTTGGAGTTCCTGCCTCGAGAACAGTCACTGTTGTTCCGTCTGCTGCAGTGTCGAACACCGGCTGTGGCAACGACACAGGTTGTGTGCCAACGGGTGCGAGAACGGACGCCAATTCAGTGGCGGTAAGAACATCCACATTCTCGAGCGACACGTTGAGCAAGTTCTCCACATCGGTCTTCAATGCAGTCACACCACCGGTGGCGTATGAATCGGAAATTCGTCG
>CAIVDG010000350.1 GCA_903904615.1 uncultured Acidimicrobiaceae bacterium
CTGGGACCCGTAGACATTTTGTGCAAAGACCCCAACGGCAACACCGTGGTGATTGAGGTAAAACGTCGCGGAGAAATTGACGGTGTGGAACAACTCACCCGCTACTTGGCCGACCTTGCAAACGACCCAACACTCACTCCCTTGCGCGGAATGTTTGTTGCACAAAGCATCAAGCCCCAGGCACGCACACTTGCCGAATCGCGCGGCATTGTGTGCGTGGAAGTGGACTATGACGAACTGCGCGGCAAGAAAGCCGACGAGTGGACGCTGTTTAGCTCCTAACTAATTCGGCAAATTAGACCCGGGCAAAGACCCGCGCGGGCGGTTCATCATTTGGCGCATCATCACGAATGACACCACAATCGCTACATGCCCGATGACGCCGAGCCACACGCCGAACTGCACAGAGCCGTCATCATCAAGTTGTGTCAATGCTGTTGCAATCGCGCCTTGCCACAGTCCAACCAGGCATGTTGCTCCGATCGCGACGTTCAACAGCGGTATCGACACCGTTGACTTGCCGTCGCGAAGCCGCAGGGCGCTCACTGCAGCAAAGATCGCTGTGGCATAGGACACGATGTATCCCCACTCGAGATAGAAGAACCGCACGTCACCGTCGAACCCGTTGTCTCGCGCGTAGTTGTAGACGTCGCGGAGGTTATTGAAGGTGATGTTCATCGAGTCGTTCCAGTCGAAACTCTCGAGGGCGAACCACGGAAGAGCGAGAAGCGAGAGACCCACAGCGGCCGCACCCGCGATAGCCGTGTACAGAACTGCGTCACGATTTCCCTCCGAACGCGATGTGGCGCTCAAGACTTCACTTGTTGGAGGCGGCACTTGTATCCGTGTCTTAGACGACAACTTCACGACCGACAGTGCGCTAGCCAAAACCGACGGGAATGCCATCACGACCAGAACAAAGCCAACTGCCGGCATGGACAAGACATTTCCATAGTTAAAGAACTGGGTAGACCTTGGAAATGCAAAAACAAAACTGAGGAGGAAAAGTCCGCTCAGGATTGCTGAAGAAATCTTTGCCTTCTCGCGCGCATCAGTCTTAACAATCAAACTCATCAATGTCGCGACAAACGCGAGCAACGGAACGGCTACAGCTTCAGTTCCCGAACCTATTGCTTGAGCAAAGTATTTCGAGTCAATCAGATTGTCGACAAGAAGCAATCCGTAACCAGTGGCCATGACTGTGAACCAAAAACGTTGCATCTCGTGCAGTTCTGCATGACCACTCAGGATCCGTTTAATGTCCATGTTGTTTCCCCCATTTCGGCAAATGCCCTAGGGAGAAACTACCTAAAAGAACCTGCCCTGTGGGTGAATTCCCGGGCTACGAGAAGCGGACGAGTCCTTGGTCGATGACTTTGCGATCACCAACGTATGTCTCGAACAATGCTTCGCCAGCACCGCTGTTCCAGATCTTCACGGTGAGTGCATCACCAGGGAATACCGGAGATGCAAATCGACCTTCAATGTGCTTGAAGCGATCTGCATCGCCGCCACACAGTGCGTTCAACAATCCGCGACCTGTGAACCCGTAGGTGCACAGACCATGCAAGATGGGGCGCGGAAACACGCCTGCTGCAACAGCGGGGTGATTTGGATCTGAGTGCAATGGGTTGCGGTCACCGTTCAAGCGATACAACAACGCCTGGTCGGCGGTTGTTTGGAATGTGACTTCATGGTCGGGAGCGCTTGCCGGTGGTTCGTTCACTGCACCACTTGGGCCACGCTCTCCACCGAATCCGCCTGCATCACGAATGAACACAGAAGAACGCGTGGAGTACAACGGCTTGCCAGCAGCATCGGTGGCTTCTGCTTCCGTCACAATGACTGCAGCTTTCACCTTGTCATACATCGCCACAAGCTTGCTTTGCACCGTTGCAGTTCCTTCAACAGGAAGTGGCTGGTGCAATGTGATGGCCTGAGATGCGTGTACCAAGTTCGCAAAGTTGAACTCTCCAACATTGCGCATGGGATTCGAGTTAGCTCCGCCTTGCCCGTACCCAAGTACGACCGGCATTGTTGGCAATGCCTTCTGCGTCACGCCCGTTGAGTTTTCCGTGACGTACTGCAATTGATCAGAACTTACGTTGAGACTCACTGCATACAGAAGCGAATCTTTCGAAGTCCAAGAGATTTGGTACGGCTCACCAACGGAACCGACTGCTGCTGGATTTAATGCCATTTTTCTTCCCCTTGTAGTCGCTGTGACTTACTTCTTCTTGAGAGTGTTCTGTGGGTACGAACCATCGCGGCCGTCCATGCCTGCATTGGGGCGAGCCTTTGCCAACATGTCGGCAACAACTGGACCCAACTTGGTGGGGTCGTCAATTGGCGACACGCTTGGACCGCGGTGCCAACCTTCAGCAATTGCCAATGTTTGGCCGCTTGCTTCGAAGATGCGTCCGGTGACATCGCCTGCTTCGTTTCCTGCAAGCCATGTCACGATTGGTGCAATCCAGCGAGGTGAACGCATTTCGCGCTCTTCATCGGTCTCTGGGGCATTGCCCAATCCTTCAGTCATGCGAGTGAGTGCAACGGGAGCAACTGCGTTAACAGTGACACCGAAACGTGCGAGCTCGAGGGCTGCGATTACCGTGAACGATGCGATGCCAGCTTTTGCTGCGCCGTAGTTGGTCTGGCCAATGTTTCCGTAAATACCCGATACCGATGTGGTGTTAATGATGCGTCCGTAGACCTCTTTGCCGGCCTTGGCTTGTTCGCGCCAGTACGCAGCAGCCCAACGTGCAGGACCAAAGGTGCCCTTCATGTGTACCTTGATGACGGCGTCCCATTCTTCTTCTGTCATGTTGGTGAGCATGCGGTCGCGCAAGATTCCGGCGTTGTTCACCACGATGTTGATGTCACCGAATGTTTCAACGGCGGTGTTGATGAGGCGTTGTGCGCCTTCCCATGAAGAAATGTCGTCGCCGTTAGCGACGGCCTCGCCCCCCATGCCCTTGATTTCGTCAACAACTGATTGTGCGGGGCTGACGTCGCCGCCGCTTCCGTCTACGTTTCCACCAAGGTCGTTTACGACAACCTTGGCACCCTGGCTAGCAAGGCTGAGCGCGTGCTCGCGTCCAATTCCACGACCTGCGCCAGTTACTACTGCAACACGACCTTCACACATTTTTGCCATGACGGCTCCTTCGGTAAGTACCGGCACCCCGTGGTGCCCGTACCGATACTACGAACTGGTGTCACAGCACACATAGCCCGACCCGCCCCTAGCCTCACAGGCGTGCCACACAAGGTTCTCGTTATTGGTGCAGGTCCTGCCGGAACTGCGTGCGCAGCCACATTGCACCGCCTTGGACACCATGTCACCGTGGTGGACAAAGCCACCTTCCCTCGCGACAAGTGCTGTGGAGACGGTCTCACCACTAACGCATTGCGCGTCTTGGAAGAACTCGGATTCGACCCCTCAACAGTGCCCGATTTTCAACCGTGTGACGACGTCCTTGTTCGTTCGCCAAACGGTCGCAACATTTCGCTTCCCCTGCCCCAGCAGCAAGGCCTGTTCGCTGCGATTGCGCCCCGAGAACAACTCGACCACGCACTTGTCACCATGTGTCGAGATCGCGGCATTTCCATTCACGAAGGATGTGCATTCATCTCGCTTCCCCGCAACGATGCCGATGCGGTTGTTGCAGAAATTGAAGGACTGGGAAACCTTGAAGTGGACTTCGTCGTTGCAGCAGATGGCATGTGGTCCCCTGTCCGCAAATCTCTTGGATTGTCGACACCTGGATATCTCGGTGAATGGCATGCCTTCCGTCAATACGTAGGCAATGTCACAGGAAGCGCTGCACACACACTGCATGTGTGGTTTGACGAAGACCTCCTTCCCGGATACGCGTGGTCTTTCCCGCTGCCAGGCAATAGAGCAAATGTCGGATTCGGAATTCTGCGCACCAGCGATAAGAGCGTTCAGTTCATGAACGACACGTGGCGTGACCTTCTCACACGACCACACATTGTTGATGCGCTTGGTCCTCACTTTTCTCCTGAAGGTCGCCACACTGCATGGCCAATTCCTGCACGGATTGATTCTGCAGTTCGCTCATCGGGTCGAGTTCTGTTTGTGGGAGACGCGGTGTGCGCAACCGACACCTTGACTGGCGAAGGCATCGGCCAAGCGCTAGAGACCGGGATTGCCGCAGCTGAAGCCATTCATTCGGGTTCCGACGCCGCATCGGTTCGTCGTCGCTATTCCGATTCGCTCGACAAGACCTTGCTCGCC
>CAIVDG010000351.1 GCA_903904615.1 uncultured Acidimicrobiaceae bacterium
CGACCCTTGTCGTCGAGTCGTGCCATGAGAAGTCCCAGCAACTCCTCCAGGTACGCCACATCTGATGCGGCGTACGAAAGCTGATCACGTGTGAGTGGCCGACGAAGCCAGTCCGTGAGGCGGTCCCCTTTTGGCACAGTCACTTTGAGGAATGTTTGCAGAAGCGACGCAAGGGATGGTTGCGAGTAGCCCAAGAAACCTGCGAGCAATTGAGTGTCGAGAATCTGCGACGGGATACTCCCGATACTCTGCGACATGACATCAAGATCTTGTTGTGCGGCGTGCATGACACACACAGAATCACTTTGAAACAGAGTGTGAAAATGATCGAGATCGATGGTGAGAGGGTCGATGACGTACACCCGCTGTCTCGCAGCAATTTGAATGAGTGCAAGCTGAGGGAAGTACGTCTTTTCTCTGTGAAATTCAGTGTCTAAGTAGTAGTACTCAACACCTGATATTTCTGAAAGAACTTGGACTATCTCCTGATTTGAATCAACCCAGGTGTAGTCAATATCAACTTGGTTGGTTGCCGACGACGATGTCGTATCCCTCGAGAATCCAGGCACCTGTCCCCCCTGTTACGTTGACAAACTGCGTTGAGCTGTATTCGGACTGTTGCGACACAAACTCACAGGCACGAGCACTTCGACCGCCAACTTGGCAAGCAATAAAAACAGTTGCCGCATGTGGAATCTCTACAAAAGACTCTGCAAACACGCTGAGCGGGATATTGATTGCACCTGGAATGTGTCCGGACACGTATTCATCTTCTTCCCGAACATCAATAACAATTTTCTCAGAGATGCTGGCGAGCGATGCCACATCAGTTTCAGACCACGTCATTACTTCAGAGTAGTGGAGTCATCTGGTGCGAGAAGGTCTGCAGGAGTGTTGATGTTACGGACAGCAACAGCTGGAACTGGCACTTCGGCAACGTCAAGAAGCACCGCAGCTCTGTGAACCGCCCGTTCGTTTCTCTTCCACACGCCCTGCAAAGTTTGAAGGCATTCCTCCTTCGACCATGCAGCACATAACCAATTCAAACGGTCCGTGCGGCCAACAGAGGCTTGAGCATCGTTGAGACCACGCACCAAACTTGCAATGACGGCGTCGGTAATGAAGGGCATGTCGCACGACAAGACCACTACCGAGTCATGTGATGCGGACTTCAACGCAGTGATTACTCCGCCCAGCGGACCTTCCCCTGGATATGTATCTTTCTTCCACGTACCCGTGAGCTTCTTTGCTTTGGCCTGTGTGGCCCCCACCAACAAGATCTCCGACGCGCCAGCGGCCTTGGCGGCTTGCGCAACGCGGGTGGCCATAGGAAGACCATCGACTTCGAAAGTGGCCTTATCGGAGCCCATTCGGGAACTATCTCCGCCAATAAGGATGGCCACAGTGAAATCGGTGCCCGACATAAAGACAAGCGTACGAGCATCTGGGCATCTATGGTTGCCCCATGAGCATGATCTTTGCAGCAACAGATCCAGAAACCCTGAAAAACCTTGCCTTAGGCGGATCGGTTGTGTCGATCGTCATCGCGTTGGTCTTGATGAAAGTGGTGTCATCCATTGTTGGCAAAGTGATTTCGGCCGCCGTCTTCGTAGCCATTGCGCTGGCCGGGTATTCACAGCGAGCCGAGATAACCGACTGCGTGGACAAAGTGAAGGCGCAAGCCACCACCACCGCCTCGGTAGACACAACATGCACGTTCTTTGGTCAGGGCGTCACCATCAAGGTTCCACTGCCCGCCAAGTGAGGTTCCACCAGTAGTTGGTGAAATTCACGCGGATGACTAATGGGTGCTCCGTGGCCCGCATTTTCAATCACAACAACTTCTCCGTTCACCATGTTTGCAAGGCGAGGCGTTCCGTCGATGTGATGTTGAGAGCCGCGAGTACCGACTCCGCACAACACGCGACATGAAATCTTGTCTCCGTTCCATGGTGCTCTTTGACGCAGATCTGAAAGTTCTCCTTGAAGCGCTTGGCCTTCTTGTCTCCGCTCATCTTTTGTCTTCTGAGGAAGCTCCGACCAGCGTGTTTCTCCAATCATTCGAATCATGAATGTTTCGGCCGCTTGAGCAGGGTCTGTTGCTTTCACGGCGGCAGCGCCAGCGGAACCTTGTGGCCACCAATCACACCATGACAGTGGCGTTTCATATGTGCTGACGCCCAACACTTGATTTCTCAATCGCTCCGCGGCGGCAAGTGCAACATTGCCTCCATAGCTGTGCCCGATGAGTACAGCGGTACGACCGCCGAGAACCTCCGCTACATCATCGACATTTCCCGCCACCGTAAACGGGCCCGGGTGTGCTCGCTGGCGTCCGTATCCGCGGCGATCAAAGCGCAGTGCAGTGTGGGTGGCGGATGCCAGCCGACTTAGCCGTGACATCCCCGCTGATCGGTCTAGCGAACCATGAATGAAGAGCACAACCACATCGCTGGCGGGACCCGAGATATCCACTGCCGACAACAACATCTGCGATGAATACGCCGTGGAGTCGCTCACGCCCTTATCATCTCACAGCAGTGGAACTAATACTTGTACGACACGGACTGCCCATTCGACGCGAGGTTGTAGACGGCCCCGCTGACCCTGAACTCTCGGTGGAGGGTCACGCTCAGGCAGAACATCTCGGTGACTACTTGGCGTTAGAGCACATTGACGCCATCTACACCAGCCCAATGAAGCGCGCGCATCAGACAGCTTTGCCGTTGTCGAAGATGAAAGGTCTTGCGCCAATCATCGAACCTGATGTTGCTGAGTGGGACCAACACTCCAACGAATACATTCCCATTGAAGAACTGAAGGCCGCCAACGATCCGCGCTGGAAAGAACTTGCAAGTGGTGCATGGACCTCAGAAGAAGACCCAGCAGAATTCAATGCTCGAGTCATTGGCGCTCTCGATCGAATTATTGACAAGCACCGAGGACAAAGAGTCGTTGTCACGTGCCACGGCGGCGTCATCAATGCATTCGTCTCGCATGTAATCGGAATTGATCGTGGACAGTTCTTTTACCCGAACTACACATCAATCCATAGAATCGCAGCGTCATCCCAGGGTCACCGCAGCATTCTTTCAGTAAACGAAACTTCTCACCTGCGCGGCACCGGACTACCCATTGGTCTGTTCCATGGGTAACCCTCATCTGGACTCTCTTTTTCACTGGCTAGACGCCTCGCCCACTCCGTTCCACGTTGTCAACACGGCTCGTACGGTGTTGGACGCCGCAGGGTTTGTCGCACACGATGGTTTTGGCGCAGACATCTCACCACGTGGCTACTTCGTTCGTGACGGCGCAATCATCGCGTGGTCCCTTGGTGACACGCATGCACCGTTTCGCATAGTGGGAGCACATACAGACTCTCCCAACTTGCGCGTTCAGCCCAATCCAGATGTTGTGTCTCACGGGTGGGCGCAGTTGGGCATCGAGATCTACGGCGGTGTTCTGATGAACTCATGGCTCGACAGAGACTTGGGTCTTGCAGGAAGGACCATCTCATCTGACGGTTCGATTGCTCTGTTCTCGGTTGATTCGGCACTTGCTCGCATTCCGCAATTGGCCATCCATCTGGATCGCGAGATCAATGACCGAGGCTTACTTCTCGATCGCCACCAGCACACGGTTCCGGTTTGGGGCGTCGAGGCGCCTCTCTTCTCAGAATGGTTGCAAGATGTAGCCAGAGTTGACGACATTGTGGCTTTTGATGCTCATCTCTTTGACATTCAGAAAGCATCGGTCTTGGGCGTCGATTCGTCGCTCATTGCAAGCGCACGCCTTGACAATCAGTTGTCTTGTTGGGCCGCCATTCATGGTCTTGTTCATGCCGATTCTTCATACACATGCATTGCTGTACTCAACGATCACGAAGAAGTCGGTTCAGAAAGTGCCACGGGTGCCGGCGGACCACTGCTTGAACACTTGCTGGCAGTTATTGATGCACAACAAGCGTTGTCTCCTGGCGAGACACACGACAGACGCCTGACCTCATGGTGCCTTTCGGCCGATAACGCCCATGCAGTTCATCCCAATTACCGCGAACGTCACGAATCGCGTCATGCTCCCCTTCCGAACCACGGTGTGGCGTTGAAACTGAACGGCAACCAGAGATACGCCACATCTGCAAGAGGCGCAGCACATCTTCGGTCCATTGCAGATGCGAAGGCGTTACCGCTTCAAACGTTTGTATCGCGCAACAACATGCCCTGCGGTTCAACAATCGGGCCTATCACTGCTACGCGATTAGGAATTGAAGCCATCGATGTTGGTGTGCCCCAATTGTCAATGCATTCAGCTAGGGAATTGTGCGGTGCAGATGATCCAGGTCATCTTCTCAACCTTGTACAGGCTTTTTTGAAGTTCTAAATGTTGGGCGTTCCGGCCATGGACTGCGCTTCATTGAACAAACGCTGAAGTTCACCAGACAAAGTTTCTGTGAGTTCTTTGACAGCACTGCGAGGAACCTTTCCCGTTTCATCTCGCGGTACAGAAATTGGCTCACCAACAACAACGACGCACTTCTTGGGGTAGATCATCTTTGAACCCTTGGGCATTACACCTTCAGATCCGCCGATGCCCACCGGAATAATGGGAACTCCGGCCTTCACGGCCACGTACGCGGCACCATCAAACAACGGCTGGACAACAGGGCCAGATTGGCGAGTTCCTTCGGGAAACAGAACAAGTGGTTCGCCTGCTTCCAGGACTGCAATACAACGCTTCAGTGCTTCCCTGTCTGCCGTACCACGGGTTACAGGGAATGCGCCCAATGCAGAGATAATCCAGCCAATCGGCTTCACCTTCCAGATGGTGTCCTTACCCATGAAACGCATGCGGCGTCGGGTGACGGCGGCTGCCAAAGGAGTGTCGATGTTGGAACGATGTATGGGCGCCAAGAGAAAGGCACCTGTAGATGGAATGTTGTGCTTGCCCACAACCTTTGTCCGTGTGTATCCGACACAGATTCCCACTACTAAACCGCGAATCAATGTGTAGAACACCTTGCTCGCTACAGACTGCCCAGCTAATCGGGTATCCACCTCGGCCATCACATCACCTTCTCGTTACTTCGAATGCGTTCACAATTTCAGCTACAACCTCATCGATTGACTTGCCTGATGAATCAACAATCACCGAATTCTCTGCTGGTCGTAACGGAGAATCTTCTCGAGTGGAGTCGATGTGATCTCGTTCTGAAATTCCTGCTGCAACCTCGTCAATGTTCCCACCCGCTTGTGCTACGCGACGACGTGCTCTCTCTTCAGGCGAAGCGGTCAGAAAAACCTTCACATCCGCGTCTGGAAACACAACTGTGCCAATGTCGCGCCCTTCCACTACGCCCCCACCGTGTCTCGCGATCCACTCTCGCTGTTGAGTACGCATGGCATCTCGCACCGGAGTTAAAGCAGCAATAACACTGACAACCGCTGCAACTTCAGGCGTGCGAATGTCATTACTGACATCCACGTCATTTAGAAATGTTGCCGACCCTTCCAGCACAATTGAGATCTCGCTTGCGATTCGTGCGACGGCAGCCTGGTTATGAGGATCTACATTGTCATTCAACGCTTGAAGCGCAACGCAGCGGTACATAGCACCCGTATCGAGATACGGAAGATGTGTTTCCTTTGCAACCAGACGGGCCACAGTTGATTTCCCAGCACCCGCTGGTCCATCGATTGCAATCACTGGCACAACTACCAACTTGTGCCGAGTGGGCGGCCTTCGTCGTAACCAGCGGAACTTTGCACACCTACAACAGCACGTTCGTGGAACTCTTCGAGTGTTGCCGCGCCGGCATAGGTACAAGAAGAGCGCAGGCCTGCGACAATCTGGTCGATGATGTCTTCAACGCCTGGTCTTTGAGGGTCGAGATACATCCGTGAGGAGCTAATGCCTTCTTCAAACAGCTCTTTCTTCGCGCGTTCAAAAGCAGTCTCTGTACGAGTTCTATTTCGGACAGCTCTGTTAGAGGCCATGCCGAAGCTTTCCTTGTACAGGCGACCTTCAGTGTCTCGCAAAGTATCTGCTGCAGACTCATATGTTCCGGCCAACCACGAGCCGAACATGACGCTTGCAGCACCAGCGGCGATTGCCAATGCGACATCGCGTGGATAGCGAACTCCGCCATCTGCCCACACATGCTTTCCCATGGAGCGAGCAACTTCAGCACTTTCCAACACAGCAGAGAACTGAGGGCGACCAACACCTGTCATCATGCGGGTGGTGCACATGGCACCAGGACCAACGCCTACCTTGATGATGTCGGCACCAGCGTTGACAAGGTCACGTGTACCTTCGCGCGTCACAACATTTCCTGCAACAACAATTGAATGAGGAGCCGCCTTGCGCACAGCTTCCAAAGCGCGAATCATGCTGGCCTGATGTCCGTGGGCGGTGTCGATGACCAAGACGTCGACACCGAGTGCCACAAGTTCACGGGCGCGAGCGGCGGGGTCGCCATTGATTCCTACAGCAACGGATGTAAGGAACTGTCCGTCAGCATTCAAAGCCGGTTGATAGATGGTGGATCGAAGCGAACCCTTACGTGTCACCGCACCTACGAGCACGCCTTGAGCATCGATAACTGGTGCAAAGTTCAGGCGTTGTTCAACAAGCGCGTCGTGAATGTCGACAACGGATTGCGTATCTGTGAAACACACCATGTCAAGGTTCATGACGTTCTTCAATTGAGTGAAACGGTCATAACCAGCAGCGTCGTGTTCAGTAAAAATGCCCAACGGACGATTTGACTCATCGACGATGACTACAGCGCCGTGTGCGCGCTTATGAATAAGGCTGATGGCTTCGCCCAATGTGTCCTCGGGTGCCAACGTAATAGGGGTTTCAAAGATTGCGTGTCGTGACTTCACATAATCGACAACGATTTTGATGATGTCTAAGGGAATGTCTTGGGGCAAGACCACAAGCCCTCCCCGGCGAGCAATGGTTTCTGCCATTCGACGACCCGCAACTGCTGTCATATTTGACACCACAATGGGGATGTTTGTTCCGATGTTGTCTGATGTTCGCAAATCGACATCGAGACGAGAAGCGACGTTCGACATGCTGGGAACCATGAAGACGTCGTTGTACGTCAAGTCGTGTGCTGGAAGCTGCTGTAGGAAGCGCATAGGGCGTTACGAGACTACCGTGTCAGCATGGCTCCTTCTGAGAACATCCCCGTTGTCCTTGTCCATGGCTGGGCAGGCTCGTTTCGCGAGACCTGGCAAAAGCCTGGAATAGATGCCCTTTTGGAAGACATCGGCCGCCAAGTAATAGGCATCACGTTGCTTGGTCACGGAGACCAGGACAAACCACACGACCCAGAAGCGTATGCGGGTCTCCCCCAGTGGTTCCTTGAGAACTTGCCCAGCGATACCCCCCAGGTAGACGCGATTGGTTTCTCGCTTGGGGCTCTTACGGTGTTGCGTGCTTTCATCGCCGAACCCCACCGATTTCGTCGGGTGGTCTTAGCCGGTATTGGTGACGGCGTCTTCGAGAAATCTGACCCAAGTGGCAACAAGCGAATCATTGATGCCCTAGAAGGACGTGCCCCTGAAGACGACACCTTCGCGCGGATGTTCGCTCACTACGGAAATCAACCAGGAAACGACATCACGGCTCTTGCGGCAATTATGAAGCGTCCGCCGGCTGAGCCCGTGAAAGTTGATGAACTGGCATCATTGAATAACGACGTACTTGTTGTTCTCGGGGATGCGGATTTCACAGCTCCGGCTAATCGCCTCGCGGACGCCTTCCCCAATGGTCGTCTCGTCGTGCTGAAGAACACAGATCACTTCGCGACGCCTGAATCTTTTGCATTCATTGATGCCCTGCTTGAATTCATGGCATGACCGGCCCACCTCGTATCACAGAGAGTGTTTCGCGCGCTGCGGAAGTTCTTCTTAATGGCGGAATCATCGGCATGCCCACTGAAACTGTCTATGGGTTAGCGGCCTGTGCGCTAGACGAGCGTGCTGTTAATCGCGTGTTCACAACGAAGGGCCGTCCAAAGAATCATCCCCTGATTGTGCATCTCGCTTCGCTCGAGCAGTGCATGGATTGGGGTGTGTTCTCTACGTCGGCAATCGCGTTAGGAAATGCTTTTTGGCCAGGCCCGCTCACTCTTCTAGTTGAACGAACTGAATTGGTTCCCAATTGGGTAACGGGAAATAGAGATACTGTCGCACTTCGAGTTCCTCAACATGAAGCCACTCTTGAACTCCTTCGTCAGGTGAACACCGGTGTGGTCGCCCCGTCGGCGAACAAATTTGGACGGGTAAGCCCTACCACCGCTCTCCATGTCTTGTCAGATCTTGGTGACGACGTAGACCTCATCCTTGACGGTGGCTCGTGCGAATTCGGAATTGAATCAACAATCGTTGAGTGCATTGGTAGCGAAATAAGAATTCTGAGACCAGGCGCTATTACTGCCTCCGACATCTTTGATGTGCTCGGAGACTCACCCGCGCTAGATAGTACGGATTCCCGAGCACCAGGAATGTTGGCATCCCACTATTCGCCCGTTGCGAGAGTTGTTCTGTGCGAAACACCTGAACAGGCCGAGAACCTTTCCGCCCAGTCGGAGATGCAGGGTGTCAAGACTCGCATGCTCTGGCACGAAGATGCGGGCGAGTATGCAGAACGTCTTTATTCCGACTTGCGCGCCGCCGATGAAGAATCGTGTGAAATTGTTTTTGCAGTTCTTCCCGAAGCCGACGGGATTGGGGTTGCCATTCGTGATCGCCTCACGAAAGCTGCTCATCACGCTTGAACTAGCAGTCAGACACTTCATTTATGGTGTCGACCAAAAAATCTCTCAGGTCTTCAACCCCAAATGATCGAGGAGCGTTGACAAGAGAGAGATGAACAGTGGTGGCTCCCGCTTCCGGAGCAAGTTCGCAGCGACACCAACTGTCTTGCACACCCTCAAATGGAGCATCGTGAAGGTAGAACTCCATCAGATACGGCGGTTCTTCGTCTATGACTTGCCCGCAATGTGCAGCGGCAATCTCAAGTAGATGCCACGCCTCTACAGGAAGAGAAGAAATCGTGAAACTCGACATGTCGCGCAGTGCAA
>CAIVDG010000352.1 GCA_903904615.1 uncultured Acidimicrobiaceae bacterium
AGCTCATTTGCAGCGTTTATCGCTATTGAACCTTATTGGGGCGAAATTGTGGATTGGTTCGAAGCTTTCATTCGATCCACATAGTTTCTATAACTTCTCTTCGTCATCTGGTGGTGTTGAAATAGTGACTCGAGGAAGTAACCCGTTACTTTCAGGAAGCCAGCGACGCTGCTGAATGGCGCAATGTTCTCGCTGAAATAACCGTTGCTTTAACTGTTTCACTGCTTGTGCTTAGATTCAGCGGTTTAGTGGTGAAAATCTTCCGACCAGCCGGTGTTGTGCTGTTAGCCAGAGTTGCTGGCATGTTGATGGCGGCTATCGCTGTTCAGATGGAAGCCGATTCAGTGATTGGCTTTATCAACGCCGCTTAAGTCAGTTTCCTAAGTTTTTCTTATTCTGTTCAATTAGGTTGGCCGTCTGCAGAGTTTGTTGTTGCTGCATAGCCGTAAGAGCCTCGAGCTGCTCACGATGCTGCAACTGCCGCACCGTATCTTTGCGATTTCCACGACGAATCATGCGATATGGAACTAGCAAAAGTCCAAATGTGCAATACCACGCGGCGACAAACATCCACGCAATTCCAATGAGACAAACGGCTAACAACATCATTGAGTACTTCAATGCATCGTTCTCCTGATCGGTAATCTTCCAGATTCTCTGAGCACTTCCCGCAAAACTCATTGGAGCTGAAACAATGATTTGTTCGCTCCGATACTTGCCAGATGCAGACATGTTTTGAGACATGTTTCCCCCTACTTCGCTAAATAAGTGAGAGTCATTATTCCCCCCCCGACTTTGTCAAGTTTTACGAGAGGTCTTATTTGGTTAAACCAGAGTGAGGTATTGGGATAATTAAGAGCCCCAGCGGCCTTGGCCGAATCGGTAACCCACAGAGCGAACCGTCTGAATAAGGTTCGCATGTTCTTCGCCCAACTTTGCGCGTAAACGACGAACGTGAACGTCTACTGTTCGCGCACCGCCGTAGTACTCGTAGCCCCACACACGTGACAACAACATCTCGCGTGTAAAAACCTTGCCGGGGTTCTGTGCCAAGAACTTCAGCAACTCGTACTCCATAAAGGTGAGGTCGAGCGGATGTCCATTGAAAGATGCTTGGTAGGTCTCAAGGTTGAGAACAAGCCCCGAGTGCTCTACAAGTTCAGGACGCGCACCGCCATCGACAGATGAGAACAAGTGACGCAGACGCGCTTCTAATTCACGTGGATGAAATGGCGTTAAACAAAAGTCGTCAAACAAATCGTCGCGCAATTCAAGATCGCCAAGTTGTGCACCGGACAACAACACCAACACCGAGTTCACGGGGTTATCGCGCTTGCGCAATGCGCGAGCAAATGCCCATGCAGATTCAGCATCTTCGTCGCACGAAATGATGGCACCCATCCAACTGTTCTGAGGCTCAATCTTTGATGCCTCGTCTGCACCCGACACGGCCTTCCATCGGTACCCACCCATGTCGAGGGTGCGCGCCAAATCAGGTGATGGAGTTCCAGGGAACACAACGATCATGTCGGGCGCGGTCATGGTGTGATTACAACGACTTCAGGTAGCGGTTGAGTTCGTACGGGGTGACTTGGGTCTTGTAACCCATCCATTCATGACGCTTGTTGCGCAAGAACCAATCGAAGATGTGTTCTCCAAGTGCTTCAGCAACAAGTTCTGACGATTCCATGATCTTCAGGGCGTCTGACAAAGACTGTGGTAACTGGTGGATACCCATCTTCGCGAGATCTGCATCATTCATTTGGAAGAGGTTCGCGCCGGCTTCTGCTGGCAGTTCGTAACCCTCGCGGATTCCCTTCATGCCTGCAGCCAAAATGACGGAGAACGCCAAGTATGGGTTGCATGCAGGGTCTGGCGAACGATATTCCAATCGCGTTGCACTGGGATTTCCACGCTTTGGAATGGGAACACGAATGAGACCACTGCGGTTGTTGCGTGCCCACGAGATGTGAACAGGTGCTTCAAACCCAGGGACAAGGCGCTTGTACGAGTTCACCGTTTGGTTCGTTATTGCGGTGATTTCTGCTGCGTGACGTAACAGGCCAGCCATGAATGCTTTTGCATCTGCTGACAAGAAGTTCGCATCGTCTGCTGAGTAGAAGGCGTTCTCATCACCCTTGAACAAGGACAAGTGAAGGTGCATGCCCGAACCCTGCACACCTTCAAGTGGCTTTGGCATGAACGTTGCGTGCACCTTGTGCATTGCAGCAAGTTCTTTCACAATCATGCGGAATGTCATGACCGAGTCGGCCATTGACAACGCATCAGTGTGACGAAGATCTATTTCTTGTTGGCTAGGTGCATCTTCGTGGAATGAATACTCAACAGGGATACCCATTGTCTCCAACGTGCGAATTGTTTCTTTACGCAAAGATGACGCAACGTCTGTTGTGGTGAGGTCAAAGAAGCCGCCTTCATCGAGAGGTTGCAATGGCTGACCAGCAACTGGTGGAGCGAAGTAGAAGTACTCAATGTCTGGTGCCAACAAGAATTCATAACCGTCGGCGCGAGCAGCGTCGAGATTGCGACGCAACACTTGACGTGGGTCTCCACCAAACGTGGTTCCGTCCAAGTTGTAGATGTCGCAGAACACTCGCGCTTCCGCAGACTTTGAATCGACCCATGGCAGAACTTCAAATGTGTTTGGGTCGGGGATAGCGAGAACGTCTGACTCTTCGGTGCGTGAGTACCCGTCAATGGATGAACCATCAAAGGTCATTCCGTCGTTCAATGCGTTTTCTAGCTCGGCCGGGCTAATGGCAAAGCTCTTCAATGTTCCGAGAACGTCGGTAAACCACAGACGAACCAGGCGTACGCCTCGTTCTTCTACTGTGCGGAGCACATAGTCGCGGTGTTGGTCAAGCATGTCGCTCACCTCTTCAGTCTGCCCCCGTATGGGGCAATGGGCTACTTAGAAAGCGAAACGGGGGGCCTTTCGGCCCCCCGTCCCTAGTTGTTCTGGGGTTTCTGCGTTAGCCGCAGACCGTCTCAAGGATGAGGCGGGTGACCAAATAGGGGTCACAGTTGGCGTTTGGACG
>CAIVDG010000353.1 GCA_903904615.1 uncultured Acidimicrobiaceae bacterium
CAGCTCACCAGTGTCCGTAAATTTGGCCACGAAGGCCCTCCCTCGAGATGTGAATCAGCGAATCGGACCGGAGCGGTCCGTGAGCTGACGTGACGAAATCACATCATCGATAATGCCATACTCAAGGGCCTCTTGTGCTTCCAATACGAAGTCACGGTCGGTATCGGCGTGGATGCGCTCGATGCTCTGGCCCGTATGGCTGGCAAGGATTTCCTCGAGAAGGTCACGCATGCGAAGGATTTCCTTTGCGGCAATCTCGAGGTCGGTGACTTGGCCGTACCCCACCTGGCCATATGGCTGGTGAAGAAGTACGCGGCTGTGTGGCAAAGCGAGACGCTTGCCCTTTGTGCCGGCTGCAAGAAGAACAGCAGCGGCCGACGCGGCCTGACCCAAGCAAATTGTTGCAATGTCGTTCTTGATGAACTGCATGGTGTCGTAAATGGCGAACAACGAGTTGATGTCTCCACCAGGACTGTTGATGTAGATGTTGATGTCGCGGTCTGGGTTTTCACTTTCCAAGTGAATGAGCTGCGCACAAATGAGGTTGGCAATGGTGTCGTCGATGGGTGTTCCCAAGAAGATGATGTTTTCTTTGAGAAGGCGTGAGTACAGGTCGTACACACGCTCACCACGACTTGTGGTTTCCGTAACGTTTGGAACGTAGTAGTTCTGGAAATTCATTGCGTCGTTCCTTGATTTAGTCGTGGTCATGACCGTCGTGGTCATGATCGTGGTCGTGCTCACCAAGGACAGTATCGGTGCTGAGCACTTCCCCATTCTGGTCTACAAATGTGACGTTATGCAGGAGCCACTCGAGCGCTTGGGACTTGCGCATTTGTGCAACCAAATCGGTGACGGCGTCGTTCTGTTCGTAAGCGCGACGCACCTTGGCGGTCTTTTCGCCCACTCGCACACCAATTTGCTCGAATTCGGCTTCAAGATCTGCGTCGGTGACTTCGATACCTTCCGAAGAAGCAACGGCGCGAAGTGCAAGGTCTACCTTGACGGCCTTTTCAGATTGGGTCTTCATGCCGGCGATGAATGAGTCGGCATCTTGTCCGGTTGCGGACAACCACTGATCGAGCGCGATGCCCTGAGACTGAAACTGCTGCAACGTGTTTTGCACACGAGCCTGAAGGTCGTTATTGACCATTGCTTCTGGAGCTTCAATTTCAACAAGTTTTTCTAGTTCATCGGTGAGACGATCAACAACGGTGCGACGCATTTGGTTCATGCGCATCTCTTCGTAACGAGCACGAAGCGCCGCTTTCCATTCATCGATGGTGTCGGCGTCGGCAATGTTTTCTGCGACCCATGCATCGGTGAGTTCAGGAATTTCAAGAGTTTGAACACGATTCACGGTGATAGCGAAATCTGCTTCTTCTTCGGTGCCATTTGGAACCGCAGTAAAGGTGAGTGAATCGCCCTTCTTCGAACCTGTGAGCTGATCGTCGAAGCCAGGAGCAACCCAACCACGACCAATTTCATAGGTCCATTCATCAACGTTCAACCCAGGAACAGGCTCACCATTGCGGGTGCCTTCTAAGTCGATCACAACGTTGTCGCTAACTTCTGCTGCGCGATCAACGTCGACAAGTGTTCCGAAACGACGGCGCTCGGTAGAGATTGCTTCGTCGAGTTCTTCGTTAGACAACGATGGATTGACGAGTTCAACACGAAGCCCTGCATAGCCAGGTACTTGAATCTCTGGACGCACTTCGCACGTTGCTTCGAACTTCACGGGGTATTCGAAAGGAGCTGGCGTGGGGTTCTCTTCGGTAACCGGATCGTTGTTGTTCAACAACGTGACGTTCGGTTGTGCAATGAGATCGATGTTGTGTTCGCGTACTGCCTTGCCCAAGTATTCAGGGATTGCGTCTTGCAGTGCCTGACCAAGTGCGGCGTCGATACCGATGCGTGCTTCCAAAATGCGGCGTGGCGCTTTGCCTGGGCGGAACCCTGGCAGACGTACTTCGCGTGCGATCTTTCGGAACGCGGCGTCGATATTGCGGTCAAATTCGGCCTCGTCAACCTCGATGGAGAGCTTGACCATGTTGCCTTCTAGGGCTTCGAGAGTGCTTTTCACAGGGTTCGGAGTGTATCGGTTCGCCCTCATTGCTCACTTTCCAGCAATAATGGAGACATGACGCTTTGGAAGCCCCACGCACTTGCCAACCCGCACCACGGTCAAATCAATCTGCGAGTTGGCGACAAAGTGGTTGCCAAGGCCGGAATCGACGATGCCCCAGAAGGCACCGAGGGCAAGGTCATCTTGGCAAATGGCTTCAACTGGCTTCGTTACCGAGTTCTCTTCACCAATGGAGCAGAAATTGGCGACCTTGATCATCGCCATCTCGAACCCACTGGCCGTACTGCGCGCCGCCTGGCACGCGAAGCAAAACGAGCCAAGTAGTTCTCACAATCGTCTGAGTACCGATAGCGTTATTCGGACACCACGGGGTGTGGCGCAGTTGGTAGCGTGCCTGGTTTGGGACCAGGAGGCCGGGAGTTCAAGTCTCCCCACCCCGACCATTTCGATCATTTAGAAAGAGGACATCGCATGCCTGCAGATCTCGACTCCGCCAAATACGTCTCATTTGTTACGTATAAAAAGGATGGCACTCCAGTGGCAACTCCCGTCTGGGTTGTTCCATTCGAAGGTGGATACGCATTCACCACCGAACCGAACGCATACAAAGTTCGCCGTCTTCACAACGACGCTCGTGCCACTCTCACCGTGTGTGACATGCGCGGCAAGATTTCCGAAGGTGCAACCACACACATTGGAAGCGCTGTTGTATTGAGTGAAGACGACGCAGAGAAGGTGTCGAAGCTGATTGAGAAGAAGTACTCCATCGGAACGAAACTGCTGGGCGTCATGTCTTTTGTGAAGAAGATCTTGGGTAAGGGATCCACTGCTGGCGACGGTGCCATCAAGGTCACACTCCACTAGACAGAAAGAAATCTGGGGATATCCCTAGGTTTTCCACAGGTTCTGCTGTACGGTAGAAACTCATTCATTTGTCCATGGGTACAAACCGGTATCTATGGCCCTTACAAGGGAGATACCCCCATGGACCCCCGTCCTGTTTCTTTTGCTGACCTCGGTCTGCCCACGCCCCTGGTCGACGAACTTGCACATCAAGGCATCGTCAACCCCTTCCCCATCCAGCAGGCAACCATTGCCGATGCTTTGTCGGGACGAGACACACTTGGCCGCGGCCGCACCGGATCCGGCAAAACTCTTGCCTTTTGCTTGCCCATGCTCACCCGCTTGCACAACAGCGGCAACAGCCGAGATCGTTACCGCCCACGTGCCGTCATCTTGGTTCCAACGCGTGAGTTAGCAAACCAGGTGCGTGACGTACTTGTTCCACTTGCCGATGCACTCGGCATGCGCACCGCCACCGTGTACGGCGGCGTGAGCTACACCGGCCAAATCAATGCAATGCGCAACGGTGTCGACATTGTTGTTGCATGTCCTGGTCGTTTCATCGACCTCATGGAGTCAGGTCAGATTGAACTCGACGCAGTTGAAGTCACCATCTTGGACGAAGCCGACCACATGGCAGAGCTTGGGTTCCTTGAACACGTGACTCGCATCTTGGAGAAGACACCGCGCGAAGGTCAGCGTTTGCTTTTCTCTGCAACTCTCGACCGCGGAATCGACAAGTTGGTCCGCAAATTCCTCAGCAACCCCGTCACACACGAAGTTGAATCAAATGACGAAGAAGATGCGGCTATGACGCACTACTTCTTCCAAGTAACGCAAGGCAATCGTTTCGACATCATCGCTGACCTGTGTGCAGCACCTGGACGTTCACTTGTGTTCACACGCACAAAGCATGGTGCGCGCAAGCTCACCGCTGCTTTGGTTGCCGCTGGTGTACCAAGCGTTGAGTTGCACGGCGACTTGTCGCAAGCAGTTCGCGCTCGCAACCTTGCTGCATTGTCCAGCGGAAAAGTAGACACTCTTGTTGCTACCGACATCGCTGCTCGTGGAATCCACGTTGACGACATCGCCGTTGTTATTCACGCCGATCCACCAGAAGAGCACAAAGCTTTCCTTCACCGTTCAGGCCGTACTGCACGCGCCGGCGCAGAAGGAACCGTTGTCACTATGGTGACCGAGAACATGCGTCGCCATGTGAAGCGTCTTGCACGTGATGCAGGTATCGACCCCATCACAAAGACCGTTGTGCTTGGCGATGACATCCTCACCGAGATTGCACCTGGCGAGCGCACCAAGCGCGAAATGCCAGACATCGAAGAGCGTCGCCCACAGAACCGTGGCGGTGCACGTGGTGGACAGCGTCGCCAAGGTGGACGCTCCTCTGGTGGACCACGTCGTGAGTTCCGCGACCGTGACGACCGTCGTGGAGATCGCCGTGACCGCGATGATCGCCCACGCTTCGACCGTGACGACCGCCCCGCACGCAATCGTGACGACCGTCCAGCACGTGGCGGTGGAGAATTCCGTAATCGCGAGTTCCGTCCCGATGACCGTCCAGCACGCGATGATCGCCCACGCTTCGACCGTGACGACCGCCCCGCACGCAATCGTGACGACCGTCCAGCACGCGGTGGTGGAAACTTCCGCGGACGCGACGACCGTCCAGCACGTGGTGGCGACGACCGTCCAGCACGCAATCGTGACGACCGTCCAGCACGCGGTGGTGGAAACTTCCGCGGACGCGACGACCGTCCAGCACGTGGTGGCGACGACCGTCCAGCACGCGGACCTCGCACAGAAAATCGCGGCTCACGCCCCGGTCCACGCGGAAAAGCAGACGGCGCTCGCAAAAAGCCAGCACGCAGTTACTAGAACCCATGTCTAGTCGGCAAGACTGACTAGGTGGCTTCAAAGAACTCAACGTCGACGAACGACGTCATCTATACCGCGCGACTGATTCGCACGGCCAACCCTTCTCGCCCAACGGGCACCGCTATTGCTGTGCGCGACGGAAAGGTGCTGGGCGTCGGAACACTCGACGAGTGCAAGGC
>CAIVDG010000354.1 GCA_903904615.1 uncultured Acidimicrobiaceae bacterium
AGGCGAGAGTTTGCGAGACACCATTGAAACTTTGTCGGCCATGGGCGTTCACGCATTTGTCGTACGCCACAAATCAAGCGGAGTTCCCGCACAACTTTCACAGTGGACCGACGCTGCGGTAATCAACGCCGGAGATGGGTGGCATCAGCACCCAACGCAAGGTCTCTTAGATGCCTACACCATCAGTCGTGAATTCGGTAGTCCCGCAACACTTGCGGGTCGCACTGTTGCCATTGTGGGTGACATTAAACATTCGCGTGTTGCTCGCAGCAATGTGGACCTACTCACGCGTATGGGTGCACGAGTTGTACTTGTTGCGCCACCGTCACTACTTCCATCACATGTTGAAACGTGGCCAGTGGAAGTACGGGCAACTATCGACGACATTGTCGACAACGTCGACGTTGTCTACCTGCTTCGTGTGCAAATGGAACGAATGCAATCTGCATCAATTCCCAATCTGGCCGAGTACACACGCTTGTATGCGCTAACTCCAGAACGTGCCGCTGTCATGCAAGATCATGCAATTCTCATGCACCCTGGCCCAATGAACAGGGGTGTCGAAATCACGGTAGACCCCGCTGATGTTCCTGGCTCTCGCATTCTTCATCAAGTAGCCAACGGAGTGTCGGTGCGAATGGCGGTGTTGTTCACCTTGCTGGGCGGCGACAGTGTGTCCAGTTTGTCTGCGGGTGGTGAAGCATGAGCTCATCCTTGCTTCTTCAAGGCGTCACTGTCGTCAATCCCGATGCAGTGTTTGTTTCCGATGTTCTCATTGAGAACGGCCGTATCTCTGCAATGGGCAATGGACTCACTGGCGACATCGTGGTGAATGGCTCTGGGCTGTATGCGTCGTCGGGATTTGTCGATCTGCACACTCACTTGCGTGAACCAGGCAAAGAAGAGGCAGAGACCATTGAGAGTGGAAGTCGTGCTGCTGCGCTTGGCGGATACACCGCAGTTGTTGCAATGCCCAACACAGACCCTGCGCAAGACAATGTTGCAACCGTTTCGTTTGTGCGCGATCAAGGTGTGAAGGCCGGACTGTGTGAAGTGGTTCCCTCGGGCTGTATCACCGTGGGTCGAATGGGAGAGGAGCTTGCCCCATTTGAACAGCTGGCTGCAATTGACGTAGTGCTGTTTACCGACGATGGCAATGGAGTGCAGAGCGAATCGCTCATGCTGCAGGCGCTCACTACTGCTCAGCGACTCAACATCACCATGGCTCAACATTGCGAGGTGTCCGACATGACCGTGGGGGCCGCAATGCACGACGGCGAATGTTGCTCACATCTCGGAGTTCCAGGGTGGCCAGCGGCAGCAGAAATTGAGATGGTCCGACGAGACATCAATCTTGTTCGTCAAACGGGCGGACAATTGCACTTGCTGCATCTCTCTACAGCCGAAAGCGTGGCGCTGGTGCGAGATGCAAAAAAGGAAGGGCTTTCCCTTACTGCGGAAGTCACGCCGCACCATTTGTCATTGCAAGACACCCTGTTGATGGGTTTTGATCCCATCTTTAAGGTGAATCCTCCGTTGCGCACGGCACGCGACATTGAAGCGCTGAAGGAAGGACTTGCAGACGGCACAATCGATGCAGTCGCTACCGACCACGCACCACACGCCGGGCACACAAAAGAGCAACCACTCGATGTGGCGCCACCAGGCATGTTGGGGCTTGAGACCGCACTAGCGGTGGTCAACACCGCAGTCACACTCGACGTTCAAAAACTTGTCGCACTGATGTCATGGAACCCTGCGCGTATTGCTCGTCTTGAATCCCATCAAGGACGGCCTCTCGCAGTGGGGGAACCCGCAAACATCGCAGTGTGGGACACCACATCGGTGTGGACCGTGCAAAAAGAAGCACTTGCTAGCAAAAGCAAGAACACTCCATATCACGGAATGGCCGTACGTGGCCGCGTACATCACACCATTTTCAACGGAGAACTCGTCGTACATGAAGGAAAGGCACTGAAGTGACCAACTCACTTACCCCAATCGCACTCGTTTTAGAAGATGGTTCCGTCTTTGAAGGCGAGGCAATCGGACACATTCCTTCAAATGGAATCGCTGCCGGAGAAGTGGTGTTTAACACCACTCTGACTGGTTACCAGGAAGTTATTTCCGACCCGTCGTATGCAGGTCAAATCATCACCTTCACTACGTCGCACATTGGTAACTATGGCGCTACATCTGCAGACGCTGAATCACGTGGCACGTTTGCGCGGGGAGTCATCGTGCGCGATTTGGCGCGACGTCGAAGCAACTGGCGAAGCGAAGAAGACCTAGACACCATGTTGAAGTCTCACAACTTGCCGGGAATTGCTGGTCTTGACACGCGCCGTCTCACACGCCTTCTTCGCGACTCAGGGTCACTTCGTGGTGCATTTGGTACGGCGAGCGAAAAAGAACTTCATGCCGCGGCACAAGCCGAAACCGGAACATCGGGCATCGACCTTGTTGCTCAGGTCACCACTCCACAGTCCTATACGTACGGAGATGGGAAGTTCTCTGTGGTTGCCTACGACTTTGGCATCAAGACCACCATCTTGCGATGCTTGTCAGAAATTGCTCGTGTCACAGTTGTTCCCGCGGGAACCTCTGCTGAAGAAGTCCTCGCGTTGTCTCCCGACGGAGTCTTCTTGTCGAATGGTCCTGGAGACCCTGAAATGGTGAGTGGCGCAACGCAGAACATTCGCGCCATCGTGGAAGCTGGTACTGCCACGTTTGGAATTTGTCTCGGTCATCAACTTTTGTCGCGTGCATTCGACGGGCACACATTCAAGCTTCCGTTTGGTCACCACGGCGGCAATCACCCTGTTCGAAACTTGGCGACCGGCGCGGTGGAAATAACCAGCCAGAACCACAACTTCTGTGTCGATCCCGATTCGCTCGCCGCAGTTGCTGACATCACACATATCAACTTGAACGACAACACGAACGAAGGAATGCGCTTGAAGAAGCATCGAGCGTTTTCTGTTCAGTATCACCCTGAAGCAGGTCCTGGTCCGCACGATAGCCGCTACCTCTTCGCCCAATTCGCAGAACTGATGGAGGGCAAGTAATGCCACGCCGTAACGATATTCATAACATTCTCATCATCGGGTCTGGCCCAATTGTGATTGGCCAAGCGTGCGAGTTCGACTACTCCGGAACACAAGCGTGTCGAGTGTTGAAGTCAGAGGGATATCGCGTTGTACTTGCCAACTCGAACCCGGCCACCATCATGACCGACCCTGACTTCGCGGACCGCACGTACATCGAGCCGCTCACACCAGAGATACTGGCCAAGATCATTGAACGTGAAAAACCCGATGCAGTGTTGCCAACGTTGGGTGGGCAAACAGGTCTGAACCTTGCCATGGCGCTCTACGAGCAAGGACTAGTGGGTGTTCCGGGAACTCCAGAACTTATTGGCGCTAATGCAGAAGCAATTGCAACGGCAGAAGACCGCGACAAGTTCAAGCAAGCAATGATCGAAATTGGTCTCGATGTCCCGCGAAGTGGCATCGCCCACAACATGGAAGAAGCCACAGAGGTTCTGAAAGAGATCGGGCTCCCAGTCATTATCCGTCCCGCCTACATCTTGGGTGGTCGCGGTACCGGAATTGCCAACACCATGGAAGAGTTCTTGAAGGTGGCACACGACGGTCTAGATGCAAGCCCTATCCGTGAAATTTTGATTGAGACTTCCATCGTTGGATGGAAGGAGTACGAACTTGAAGTGATGCGCGACAAGGCAGACAACTGCGTCATCATCTGCAGTATTGAGAACTTCGACCCAATGGGCGTCCACACGGGTGACTCCATCACGGTTGCACCAGCACAAACATTGTCCGATGTTGAATATCAGCGCATGCGCGACGCAGCCCTTGCGTGCATCCGCCGAGTAGGTGTTGAAACCGGCGGTTCAAATGTTCAGTTCGCACTGAATCCCGAGAATGGCGACATGGTTGTCATTGAAATGAATCCTCGTGTATCGCGCTCATCGGCGTTGGCCTCAAAGGCAACAGGTTTCCCCATTGCCAAAATTGCTGCCAAGTTGGCTGTGGGTTACACGCTCGACGAAATTCCCAACGACATCACACGTATGACGCCGGCGAGTTTCGAACCAACAATCGACTATGTCGTCACCAAGATTCCACGATGGGCATTCGAAAAACTGCCAGGAACATCGGGAGTTCTGGGAACACAAATGCAAAGCGTTGGTGAGGCCATGGCCATTGGCAGAACTTTCCCCGAAAGTTTGCAGAAGGGTCTGCGCTCACTTGAGCAAGGCCGTCTCGGCTTGAACTGCGACCCGGGCGAATCCCTCTATGACCCATTGAGCGACGAAGCGTTGTTAGCGAAGGCTGCTGTAGCTACTCCCGAGCGAATCTTCCAGGTAGGTGAAGCGTTGCGTCGGGGCATGGGCGTTGACCGCGTGCATGATGCAACAAAGATCGACCCATGGTTCCTCGACCAAATGCAAATCATCATTGATGAACGTGAAGCAATGGAAGGAAGCACAATCACCTCGCTCACTCGAGCACAGATGCGTCGTGCAAAGCGCCTCGGATTCTCCGATGCACAACTTGCCTATCTGTTGAAGAGCGACGAACTTTCTGTGCGGTCGCGTCGAGAAGAACTGGGTGTCATTCCCACGTATAAAACCGTCGATACATGTAGTGCAGAGTTTGCGGCGCAAACTCCGTATCACTACTCAACCTATGAAGACGAGAATGAAGTGCGACCATCAGATCGTCCACGCGTCATCATCTTGGGTTCGGGTCCGAACAGAATCGGTCAAGGAATTGAATTCGACTATTGCTGTGTACATTCCAGTTTCGCTTTGCGAGATGCAGGCTTCGAAACAGTCATGGTGAACTGCAACCCTGAAACTGTGTCCACCGACTACGACACGTCCGATCGTTTGTACTTCGAGCCCCTTACTCGAGAAGATGTGCTGAATGTCATTGCTGCGGAAACCTTGGCTGCAGGGGGAGTGCCACCGAAAGTCATCGTGAGTCTTGGTGGTCAGACTCCATTGAAACTGTCGGGCCTTATCGATCCGGCACTCATCGCTGGTACATCGCCGCACTCCATCGATCTTGCAGAAGACCGCGAGAAGTGGAATCAACTGTGTGAGAGTTTGTCCATCCCTCAGCCTCCAGGTGGAACCGCTGTGACACTGGATGAAGCCCGCTCCATTGCACAGCAGGTGGGATTCCCTGTGCTGGTTCGCCCTAGCTATGTATTGGGCGGCCGAGCAATGCAAATTGTCCACGACATGGGTGCGCTCGAACGCGCCATGGAACAACTTGCTGCCGATGGAAGTTTGGGGAAGGAAGGCGGTCTCTCTGCAGAACGTCCTGTCCTTGTCGACCGTTTCCTCGCCGACGCTACGGAAGTAGATGTGGATGCAATTCGAGATCACACCGGCGAAGTTCTCATTGGCGGCGTGATGGAGCACGTGGAGGAAGCAGGAGTTCACTCCGGAGACTCAGCGTGTGCCATTCCGCCACAAACACTTCCTGCATGGGTAGTTGAAGTTATTAGTGAGTACACATCGTCTATCGCGCATGCCCTCGATGTGCGTGGTCTCATCAATGTGCAATTCGCCGTGCTCGGTACAACGGTGTATGTCATCGAAGCAAACCCACGTGCGTCTCGTACGGTGCCATTTGTGGCGAAGGCAACGGGAGTTCCGCTCGCAAAGGTGGCCAGCCGTGTCATGCTGGGTGCAACCCTCAATGAACTACGCACTGAAGGACTTCTCACGCCGCCAGTAACAGGCGGACATGTGTCTGTGAAGGAAGCCGTCTTGCCTTTCAATCGATTCCCCGAAGTCGATACAGCGCTGGGACCAGAAATGCGTTCCACGGGTGAAGTCATGGGAATCGACAGAACGTTTGGTCGAGCGTTTGTGAAATCACAAACCGCCGCCGGAACAGTTCTTCCCACATCGGGAATGGTGTTCTTGTCGCTGAACGATGGAGATAAACCGGCAGGCTTGGTGGTGGCCAAACGACTACGTGCATTAGGTCTTGGCATCGCAGCCACCACTGGTACAGCTGAGTATCTCGCCAAATTCGGATTACCTGTCGACCGTGTGGTGGGCAAGTTGTCAGAGATGGCGGGAACAAGCATGGACAACGCAGTCGATCTTGTTGCTCAGGGAGAAATCAGTTTTGTGGTGAATACACCGCATGGTCGTGGTTCCCGTGAAGATGGAGAAGCAATTCGTAAAGCCGCGAACTCCAATCGCGTCTCATCTGTGACCACTGTCGAAGCAGCACTCGCAGCAGTGAACGGTTTGTGGGAACAACGCGAGTCAGAAATTGAAGTGTGCTCGTTGCAGGAGTATCACGGACGATGATGAAGAACAGGCGTGGTGAAGCGGCTCTCCAAACATTGGGGTCGGTGACTGTTGGGGGAGTCACTCTTGCCACGCCATTTCTCACCGCATCTGGCACTGCCGGTCACGATGTTGAATTCGCGTCGTATATGCCCTTGCACAAACTGGGCGCCACTGTGGCAAAGAGCTTGTTCCACGAAGAGTGGGCGGGTAACCCGTCGCCACGAGTTCACGTTGCACGCGGTGGGATGGTGAATGCAGTGGGCTTACAAGGCCCTGGAGTGGTGGCGTGGGTGCGCGACTCGTTGCCGAAATGCGAATCTCTTGGTGTCACGGTTGTGGCCAGTATTTGGGGTCGCACAATTCAGGAATATGTTCGCGCCGCAGAACTTCTGCGTGAAGCAGGTGCTCGCATTGCAGCGATTGAAGTGAACTTGTCGTGTCCAAACTTGGAAGGGCGAAGTGGAATCATTGCCCACGACGCAGATCTTTCGGGCCGCATTATCTCTGAGGTGTGTGCAGTCAGTGTGGTGCCGGTGTGGGCCAAGCTGAGTGCCAACACAGATCGCATCATCGACGTTGCAGAATCTGTGGTTGGTGCCGGAGCTACATCTCTCACTCTTATCAACACCATGCTTGGTATGCAGATCGATGTGCGTACCGGTAAGCCCACATTGGGTAATGGTGGTGGTGGACTCTCTGGTTCCGCAATTCATCCCATTGCGGTTCGCGCAGTTCACGATGTACGTGTTGCAATGCCATCGGTAGACATCATCGGCGTGGGC
>CAIVDG010000355.1 GCA_903904615.1 uncultured Acidimicrobiaceae bacterium
GATGGGTTGCCGTAGGCAATGTTTTGACGAATGGTTCCGCCGAACAGCCATGTATCTTGCAGAACCATTCCAATGTTCTGTCGAAGTTCTCGACGCGGAATAGATGCAATGTCGATTCCATCGAGCGTGATGCGTCCCGACTGAAGATCGTAAAAGCGCATCACCAAGTTCACCAAGGTGGTCTTGCCAGCACCCGTGGGACCAACAATTGCCACGGTGGTGCCAGGCTCGGCAACGAGCGACAAGTCTTCAATGAGTGGGCGCTCGGGGTCATAGGAAAAATGAACGTTCTCGAAGGCAATGCGACCTTGCACATCACCAGTGAGTCGTGATGGAGGTTCGGGGCTTTCCTCTTCTGAGTCAAGAACTTCAAACACTCGTTCCGCCGATGCAACGCCGGACTGCAATACGTTCATCATGGAGGCGGTCTGCGTGAGCGGTTGTGTGAATTGACGCGAATACTGAATGAAGGCCTGAACATCGCCGAGTCCCATAGAGCCAGATGCCACACGAAGGCCACCTACGAGGGCGATGAGCACATAGTTGATGTTGCCCACAAACATCATGGCGGGCTGAATGGAACCCGACATGAACTGCGCACCAAAACCGGCTTCAAACAGCTTCTCATTGGTGACGGCAAAACGCTCTTCCACTTCAGCCTGCTTGCCAAAGGTTTTGACGATGGCGTGGCCGGTAAAGGTCTCTTCAATGAGTCCGTTCAATGCACCTGTATGAGACCACTGCGCAATGAATCGCTTCTTCGATCTATTAGCGATTTGCTTCATGGACAGCACCGAAAGCGGCACGGTCACAATGGCAATGAGCGCCAGTAATGGGGAGACGGAAAGCATCATCACAAGCACGCCAATAATGGTGAGCAGCGACGTGATGAGTTGGCTGAGCGATTGCTGAAGACTTTGCGAGATGTTGTCAATGTCGTTGGTGACACGGCTGAGGAGGTCTCCGCGAGAGTGCTGATCGATGTACGACAACGGAAGGCGATGAATCTTCGCCTCAATGTTCGAGCGCAACGCATACATAGTGCGCTGCACCACACCGGCCAATAAATAGGTTTGGCCATAGGCCAACAAGAACGACAAGGCGTACACCGCAACGGCCCACCACAATGTGCGGTGAAGGGCGGCGAAGTTGACGCCATTGTTTCCGTCACGCCCAGTGAGACCGTTGAACAAGATGTCGGTGGCGTGGCCGAGAACGCGCGGGCCAGACACCACCAAGGCAACGCTGACGAATGCAAGGGTCATGATGAGCCCAACGAGATACTTCTCCCCCGCCATCAATCCCATCAGGCGACGCGCGGTGGCAGAAAAGTTCTCCGACTTCTCGACGGGCATTCCCACCACGTGCATTCGGCTGTTCCGCAGTTCGGAACCTGGCATGTGTTGAGTCTTCTTTTTCTCGGTCATGCCATTTCCTCCTCGTTGGAGGTCGCTTGGGACGACACAATTTCTTGATAGGTCTCACACGTTGCAAGCAGTTCGTCGTGAGTGCCAAGCCCTACGCATTCACCATCTTCCAAAACAAGAATGGTGTTTGCCCGCCGAATGGTAGAGACGCGTTGCGCCACAACCACTACCACTGACTGACGCACATGTGGCTCAAGTGCGGCACGCAATCGCGCATCGGTTGCAAGGTCAAGTGCGGAGAATGAGTCGTCAAACAAGTAGATCTCTGGTTGACGAATAAGCGCTCGCGCAATAGCCAAACGCTGGCGTTGTCCACCCGACACGTTGGTGCCACCTTGGGCGATTGTTGCGTCTAAACCGCCAGGCATCTCACGAACGAAATCTTCCGCCTGCGCAATTCGCAATGCTTCCCACATTTCTTCGTCGGTGGCATCTTCTTTTCCGTAACGCAAGTTGCTGGCCACGGTTCCTGAAAACAAATAGGGCTTTTGCGGAACCATGCCCACGCGCGACCACAATGCCTCTGGCGCCAAATCGCGAACATTCACACCGTCGAGCGACACAACACCACCTGTGGCGTCGAACATACGCGCCACCAAATTCACGAATGTTGTTTTCCCCGAACCTGTACTTCCCACAATTGCGAGAGTCTCTCCGGCGTTGACAGTGACAGACACATGATTCAGTACTGGTGATTCAGCACCCGGATACAGAAAACTCACATCATCGAACTTCAGTTGAGTTGTGCTGGAGATGTCAGTGACGGGCGTATCCGAGATAACAACCGAGGTGGGAGTTCCCAGAACTTCCATGATTCGCTCGGCGCTCACCGCAGACCTTGGAATTAGTGCTGCCATCCATGTGGTCATCATGACCGACATCAGAATTTGTGTGAGGTACGTAAGGAATGCGATGAGTGCGCCTGGACGCATGAGACCATCACTAATTCGATCGGAGCCAAACC
>CAIVDG010000356.1 GCA_903904615.1 uncultured Acidimicrobiaceae bacterium
ATGGGTGTTCCCAATGACATTGCAGAAATGATTCGCTTCTTGTGTGGACCAGAATCTGAATACTGCACAGGCGATGTATTCACAGTTTCGGGCGGATACCTCGGATGACCACCGTTTTCACTCGCATCATTCGTGGAGAGATTCCAGGAACATTTGTTTACACAGATGAAGCGTGTGTTGCATTCATGTCAATCAATCCCATGGCCGATGGACATGTTCTGGTTATTCCACGAGACGAGGTAGACCACTGGGTTGATCTGTCGCCATACATGGCAAGCCACTTATTTGAAGTATCTCATCGCATCTCGAAAGCTCTTCAGAAAGCTTTTCCGTGTGAACGAGTGGGACTCATCATCGCTGGATACGAAGTAAACCACTGCCACATTCACCTCGTACCCACCAACAACATGGCGCAACTCAGTTTTGCAAATGCCGCGGCGAGTGTTGAACGAACCACTCTGGAACTTAATGCAGAGAGAATCATCTCTGCATTAAACGCCTAAAAAAGCGTCAGTTCTTTTTCTTCTTCACCATCATCTGGTTCAATCAACGTTTTATCGTTGTTACGCACACTATTCACGCGCGTAGAGACCCTCGTAGTGCGAAAACGTGGCTGATGATCGGGCTGAAACAACTCCAAGGGCGCATCGCCTGGAGTTAACCATTCCACCGCTTCGTCAGCATGAAACTCAACGGGACTTCTATCGTGAATGTCTGATAAGTCAAAAATGCTGTCGCGAGTAATGAGGGCACACGTTCTCCCGGCATCAACGATTGGCGAATCACTCCAGATACCGGCGCCCAACATGAGGCGACCGTCCGCACGAGTGACGTAGTACGGAATCTTGGCTTTCGGGTTGGTTCTGTCCCACTCGTAAAAACCGGACATGGGGATGATGCAGCGATGACCGGGAACCAAACCTTTGAATGATGGCTTCTCTGTAATGGTTTCAGAGCGAGCGTTAATCATGCTGGCGCCTTTCGATGCATCCTTTGACCAAATAGGAAGAAGCCCCCATTGAACAACGTCCACCTGTAACGCTCCATCAAGCATGCGCAAGATAGGTATGGCGTGGGTGGGCGCAACATTGAAGTTGTGCAGCAATGGCAGGTCGGTCTCTGGAAGAATCATTCGCAGGCCAGCCGACTCGACTGATTCCAACATCTCATTCAAGATGTCGTCAGTTGAAAATGAACCAACAAACCTGCCGCACATACTTCACAGACTATGGGCTAGCCGACAACGCGTTATCGGTCTGATTTCTTCGCAAACTTTGGATAGAAGGTCTCAATGTGCTTCGGAAGGCTGTTCTTCACAAATGTAGATGTGTCGTCAGCCAAGACCTCAACGTCGCCTGCTTCCAGACCATTCAAGGTTCGCTCCACCACTTGATGAGGTGAGGTTTTGGGCATATCCACACCTGCAGCCATGTCCGTGTCGATAAAGGCCGGATGGACGGCAACTACTTGAGTGCCTTGACGCGCTAGTTCAAGACGCAGGCCATTTGTAAAGGACCACGCAGCGGATTTCGACATGGCGTAGGTGGCCACTTCTTTCAAAGACATCCAAGAAACAGCTGACAAAACATTCACTACTGCTCCGCCACCATTTTTTTCGAGCGTGTCTGCAAAAGCTTTACTGAGATTGAACGGGCCCCACACGTTTGTTTCGAACTCTGCCTTTGCATTCTCCAAAGAGTTGTCCGCCATGATGCGACCACCCAAAACAGCGCCTGCATTATTGATGAGCAGATTTACATCTCCGCATTCAGCCACGGCTGCACGAATGTGTTCAGCATTCGTCACGTCCAATTGAATGGGAATGGCCCCAGAATTCTTTACTGATTCAGGATTTCTCGCCGCGGCATACACCTTGGACGCACCCCGATCGAGAAGTTGCTGCACATACTCGGCGCCTAATCCTCTATTTGCACCAGTAACGAACGCGACACTGCCTTTGATGTCCATAATGACCTACTTTTTTTCGCACAACAGCCTCTTTCGCCGCAGTGAAAGAAACCAATTATTGGTCGGGCTGGCGGGATTTGAACCCACGACCTCTTGTCCCCCAGACAAGCGCGCTAACCAAGCTGCGCTACAGCCCGAATGACTTGCAATGTTATCGGCTTTGCCGCGAACCGCCCCTAAACGAACAGGTCAACGACGCGCCAACCGAGATACAAACACAGCAACACCATCAATAACTTGAAGTGCCAAGGAGCTTTCTCGTTATCGAGACCCGCAAGTTTCTTGAGGTCCAATGTGTCGGGCGTGATGTGACCAGAAACGTTCGGCGTTTCCATTTCGCTGGAACATTCAGGGCACCGTCCGTCTACCGTCATGGCTGACGGAGCAAAATAGCGAGCACACGGTTCACACCAAGGCACGTCTAATCACCTTTACGTCGCACACGCAATTTCAGCGGCGTAGAGCCGAACTGGAATGCCTCACGAATTGATCTCTCGAGATAACGAATGTAGGGCTGTGGTAACTCGCGATTCACAAACAACGTGAATGTTGGAGGATCTGCTGCACCTTGCACCGCAAACATGACACGTGCACCACCACCTGCAGGCTGCTTCTGTTGCGCTTCGGCAATCACCTTGTTGACATCACGTGTAGGAATCTTGCGGTGATACTGATCGATGGCCTCTTGCAAAACTGGACGAAGTTTGTGGACACCTTTGCCAGTAAGTGCGGAAATCTTCAATACAGGCGCATCGTCGATGAAGTACAACATGCGTGCCAAGTCGGCTTCCACTTGGCGACGTTGCTCCGATTCGAGTAACTCCCATTTGTTTAAGACAATAAGGATGGGACAACCGGCAACGTCGACGCGTTCAGCAAGACGTTGGTCCTGGCTTGTCACACCAACTGTTGCATCAATGACCAGCATGGCCACATCAGCCTCGTCAATGGCCTTCAATGCGCGCACAAGTGAGTAGTACTCGGCTGAGTCATCAACTTTGCTGCGCTTACGCATGCCCGCTGTGTCCACGAACACCAAAGGCCCGTCTTCAGTTTCCACCAATGTGTCAATGGCGTCACGTGTAGTGCCTGGCATGTCGTGAACAACAGAACGCTCTTCGCCAACAAGACGGTTAAACAATGTGCTCTTACCCACATTTGGGCGACCCACAAGGGCCACTCGCGGAACACCATCTGCACCCACAGGTTCAGGGCGGTCATCTGGGCGCTCTACTTGGGGAATACGAGCAACTACTTCATCGAGAAAATCGCCAGAGCGGCGTCCATGAAGTGCAGATACCGAGAAGGGCTCACCAAGACCAAGCGACATGAATTCCCAACGCTCTTGCTCACGACGTTCATTGTCGGCCTTGTTGGCGACGAGGAGAACTTCTACCCCACTGCGCCGCAACCATGAAGCGATGAGTTCATCTTCATCGGTGATCCCGACTGAAGAGTCGACCATAAAAAGGACCAAGTTGGCATCACGCACAGCCTCTTCCACTTGGCGGCTGACCTTGTCGTCCAGTTCGGAACCACTTGGCATCCAGCCACCGGTGTCCACAATCCAAAATTCAATCCCCAACCACTGCGCCAATCGACGATGTCGGTCGCGGGTAACACCTGGACGGTCTTCAACAATTGCTGCGCGCTCACCGATGACGCGGTTGAACCATGTGCTCTTGCCCACATTGGGACGACCAACGATGACAACCGTGGGAAATTCAACTTCTACAGATTCTTCAACGTCAGACATGGGGCTCTTCCTTCTGTGCCACCATCAGACGATCACGCAGAGCGGCACCGCTCGTAGCGATGACCTCCACATCGAATTCCTTCGACAAATCGTCCACTGTTGCCCCATCGAGGAACACACCCTCGTTGAGACATACATCTGGAAGCAGATAG
>CAIVDG010000357.1 GCA_903904615.1 uncultured Acidimicrobiaceae bacterium
AACACCGACAACATTGATCGCACGAGTACGGCAATTACCGAAGTGCTTGGTCTCGAAGTTCGCAGGGAGCGTCAACTAGGCAACGGCGCTGTTCAGCGCTTTCACAAACTGGACAACACCATTATTGAAGTGGTCAGCGGACCACACGTCACAACGCCAGGCGCATCGTTGTGGGGAATGGTTGTCAGCGTGGACGACTTATTTGATTATTGCGAAGAAGTAGGCGACGCAGTGACGTCACCTCCGAAGAAAGCAACACAGCCAGGTCGGTATATCTCCACGGTGCGATCAAGTGTTGGTCTGAATATTCCATTTGCGCTCATGACACCGCATGTGTCGGGAATGGAAACGCGTTAACTCTCGTCGTCTTCTTCGCCGCTGAGTTGACGAAGGTGGCGTGCACCAATCTCGCATTGTTCGTTAATGGGGCACCACCTGCATTGGAAGCCGGGGCGACGCTCTGGTTGGCGGGTCTTTAGAGCCAAGTCGGCAATGAGAAGTGTTCCGTGAGCAGTGCGTCGAACAGCAGCTTGCAACAGTCCTTCGGTCACTGGCTCGTCGTCTAGTCGAGCGGAGTCGAGCGAGTACGAACCCAAACTGCGTGGTGGTTGCCTGCTGCGCAATGTTTCAATGAGCGCATAGAAACGAAGATCGTCACGATGGGTGGGAGTGAGGCGACCAGTTTTTAGGTCGATAATGACTTTTCTTCCGGGGCCACCAAGAACTAAGTCCATGCGCGACGAAAAGATGACCGAGTTATTGAACAAGGAATATGACGCCGAGTATTCCACCATGGGTCGCCACTGTGGCTTGATAGGTGGAAAGCATTCAAGAAAGTTTGTTACTGCTCCGAGAACGGCACCGCGCAGCTCGGCAAGTTCGTGTGCGGGTAACGACACAATGAACCCCGAAGCACTTTCGCGAGGGTTCTCGGCAACGCTGGTGATTGCCGCATCGACAATTTCTCCAGGAACTATGGGCCCTCGCCAGTTGAGAAGAAGTTCTATGCCTTTGTGCGCAATAGTTCCGCGCACCGTATTGATGTTCCAAGCGAAGGCCTGTTGGCGATTGAGAACGTGGTATTCCTCGCATCCCAAAACAGTGGCGATGTGATGCTTGTTGATGCGCAGTGGATTGTCGGCAGAGAAAAGACCTTCGAGTGGTGCAAGTGCGACGGAGAGTTGTTCTTCAACGTCGGTGACAATGTGGTCGGGAAGCGGCTCCCATTCTGGCGGAACACCGAGTGAGTCGATGATGGCTTGTTGAAGGGGGTTCAGTTCGACGTCCACGGTGAATCCCACACTATTCGCAGGGTGTGGTGCTGCGGAGAAGACTGCAACACCCTTTTGGCACACTCATTCCATGTCCACATCCGCCACTTCAAAGTTCACCGCAGCAGCCAGGGTGTTGGCTCAGCGCGTTGCAGAACTCAATTTGGTGGTTCCTGGGTTCCGCAGTCCGCCACGCATTGTTGGCGTCAACCGCACGGTGCGTCGCGCACGCGATGGTGAAGGCGGCGTGGTGGCGGTACGTCTTGCCGATCGCCCATTCACAGCAACGGTGGGGGACATGATCGAAGGTGTCATCGTCATTAATTGCTTGTCGGCCACCGAAGCCGACCGGGTTCGCACCTTGTTGTGGCGAACAATGTTGCAGTTCACCGTAGAAACCAGCACGCCTCGGCCATCTACGCGCGTAGCCTAAATACGTTCACGCCCGGATGGCGGAACTGGCAGACGCAGGGGGCTTAAACCCCCCGGATGGCAACATCTTGCGGGTTCGATTCCCGCTCCGGGCACTCTTCATCATCCGTGCCCTTCACCAGCGTCCATACGGTGTTCAGTTCTGTAATGAACAAACTGAGCAGGAGTGGAAGAAACAGCAATGCCAACACGGTGGGGTGTTCAGCAAGCTTCACGGCAGCCAGAGTGTAAAACGGTGTTGGCATCACGGTGCCGATGACCTGATCATCAATCACTACCCACGGGTCATCGTGAGTATTGGCATCTCCGCGGGTTATGTACAACGTGTGGGACTTGCCGGACGGAGTGACCGATTCCCACTGCCGCATCACGCGGTGGGTGGTGGTCTTGCCGTCGCGGAGGAAAGTGATCACGTCGCCCACCTGGGGGGACTCGGTGGTGCGAACAGTAATCACTTCCCCCACGGCGAGGGTTGGCCTCATTGACCCGCCATCAATCTTGAAGTGGCGGTGTTCATTGGCCGAGCTGAAGTAGTTCGCTCCCATAATGGCGAGCGAACCAGCAATTCCCAGCAGCGTGCACAACCGCACGCCCCATCGGAGAATTGCTCGCGTCTTCATTACAGCTGCTGTGAAGCCACTGTGAGTGTGACGGTCGAGGTCTTGCCTGCAATGCCGTTTGGTGTTGATGAAGGCAACGAGATGCGCAAGCACAGTGTTTCCGATGTGCCGGCCACCAAGTTCGCATTTGCTACTGACAGCGCGGTGAGGGAAGACGTTGTGCCAACTCGAGTACCTGCTTGGTAGGTGGCTGCCGCACAATCACCAGCGGTTGTTGTCTTCCAAGTTTCAACTTGCAATGCATCAACCAGCGGGGCACCAGCACCCGTTGGGCGGGAAGCAGTGAGTGTGTAGCTGAAGTCGAGTGATCCAGCGTTGGCAACATTGATCGGGCGGAAGAAGACATCTCCTGGCTTCAAGTTGGCCAATGCCATAAGGGTTGGTCCACCAGTGGCTACATCGACCCAGCCAGACGAAACGTCCATTGTGGAGTCTGCGGTGTCGGTGAACATTGCCCCCGAAGCCGCTGTAGCAATTCCTGCACCGGCAACGGCAAGCGTTGACAGCGACAAAAGAAGGCGTCCGATGTGTGATGTGAGTGAGGTGTTTTTTCTCATGAACACACTCAATCAGTATTGAATACCGCAGTTGCACGGCATTGGTACTCAACGCGAGTACCGAGGTACCTAGTTAATGGGGCACTCCCAGGTGAGCAGAGTTCCACCCTCTGCAGCTGCGGAAAGGGCAAAAGAACCCTGATGCGACTTTGCGCGATACGCCAATGAAAGTGTGCCGGCTTTACGGCGTTTTAGTCCGTGTGGGCCAATGCCGTTGTCTCGAATATGCAGCGATACAAAGTTGTCTGTGATGTTGAGAGTGACCCACACCTGTGTGGCTTTTGCGTGACGTGCAGAGTTAGACAACCCTTCACGAAGAACATTTTCAAC
>CAIVDG010000358.1 GCA_903904615.1 uncultured Acidimicrobiaceae bacterium
AGCAGCACACCGACTGCTTTTCACACACAAGGCAACGAACGATTTCGTGGGTAATTGGCTGCTTGGTTACCCAACGCTCACAAGTACTCCTGCGTATCGCCGTGTGCACATGGCCCACCACAAGAGAGAATTCGGGCCTAATGAACCCGATGTACCGCTGTATGCCAACTACCCCGTCACTCGTGCAAGCCTGCGACGCAAGCTTGTTCGCGATGCAACCGGACAAACTGGCTTCAAGTTGTTGCGTAATCAAATGCGCGGACTGAAATCTCCGGACACTCGAGTTCGCCACACATTATGGAAAATGCTGGGAGTGCAAGCAGTCATCATCACCGCGTTCGCACTCTCTGGTTATTGGTGGATGTACGTCGTTATGTGGGTGGCGCCATATCTCACGGTGTGGCGCGTCATCAACAGGTTGCGTTCCATTGCCGAACATGGCGGCATGCGCGAAGACGACGATCGTCGATACACCACACACTCTGTTCACCAGCATTGGTTCGCACGATTCATGCTGGTTCCGTACAACATCGGTTTTCACATGGCCCACCACGTCGACGCCGGCGTCCCTTTCCGCAATTTGCCCAGGTACCACCGCCTTCTGCACGAGGCCAATTACCTTGACAACACGCTCGAGTACCCCTCGTATCGCAGTGTCTGGGCCGCCCTGGCCAACGCTTAGTTTCCACTACGCCCATAGTGGTAATCCCTTTCCCCCCTTTAGACTGAAGGGGTGAGCGACCTGTTCCGCATTTCTAACCTTCATGCCCGCCCCGTCTCCGACGATGTTGAGACCGCCGACGAGATCTTGAAGGGCCTCTCTCTCACCGTGAAGGCTGGCGAAGTACACGCCATCATGGGCCCGAATGGTTGCGGCAAGTCCACCTTGGCCAGCACCCTTCTCGCCTCTCCCGAATACGAAGTGGTATCGGGCGACATGTTCTTGAACGGCGAAAACATCACCGACTGGACCACCGACATTCGCGCAAAGGCCGGCATGTTCCTGGCGTTCCAGTACCCACAAGAAATCGCCGGTGTGTCGGTTATTCAGTTCCTTCGCCAAGCATTGTCGGCGCGTAAGGGAATCGACCTTTCTGTTCTTGAACTTCGTTTGTCTGCAATGGACTGGATGAAGCGCCTTGGAATGGATTCTTCGTTCGTCGATCGTTATCTCAATGAAGGTTTCTCTGGCGGCGAGAAGAAGCGCAACGAAATCATGCAGATGGCATTGCTAGAACCCGAGTTCGCGGTGCTCGACGAAACAGACTCCGGTCTCGACATTGACGCGCTGCGTATTGTTGCCAAAGGCATTCGCGAAGTACGTGTAGATCGCCCAAGCTTGGGCATTCTGCTCATTACGCACTACCAACGATTGCTCGACGAACTTCAGCCCGATCACGTGCACATCATGATCGATGGTCGCATTGTGAAGTCTGGCGGAATGGAACTTGCAGCCGAACTTGAAAAGAACGGCTACGAGGCCTACAAGGCGTAATTACCATGTCGTTCGATGTTGCTCGCATTCGCCAAGACTTCCCGATTCTTGCCGAGCGCATTAACTACAAGCCGCTTGTGTACCTCGATTCTGCGAACTCATCGCAGAAACCTCAACAGGTCATCTCTGCCATGTCGCAGTTCATGGAACATGCCTACGGCCCAACAAACCGCAGCGCATACCAATTAGCCGCACACGCAACAGATCTGTACGAGGGTGCTCGCGCAAAAGTTGCAAAGTTCATTAACGCAAAAAGCCCTTCAGAAGTGGTGTTCACCAAGAACGCAACAGAGTCGTTAAACCTCATTGTTCGTTCGTGGGCAACAGCAAACATGTCTGCCGGAGATGTTGTTGTGCTCACCCACATGGAACATCACGCCAACATTGTTCCCTGGCACATGTTGGCCGCAGAAAAAGGAATCGTTCTTCGCTGGGTGCCGCTCACAGCCGATGGTCTTCTCGACCTGTCTCAGTTAGATCAACTTCTCACTGGTGCAAAAGCCTTTTCATTCACAGCAATGTCGAATGTGTTGGGAACAATTAACCCAGTAAAAGAACTCATCGACGCAGCGCATCGTCATGGCGCAATTGCAATTGTCGATGGGTGCCAGTCCGTGCCACACATGCCCACCGATGTTCAAGCTTTAGGCGCTGACTTCCTCGCATTCAGTAGCCACAAAATGGTGGGGCCAACCGGTATCGGCATGTTGTGGGGGCGCGAAGAACTTCTCGATGCAATGCCACCATTCCTTGGCGGCGGCAACATGATCGCCGA
>CAIVDG010000359.1 GCA_903904615.1 uncultured Acidimicrobiaceae bacterium
CAGAGATCATCGTTAACAATGAAAAGCGTATGTTGCAGGAAGCTGTAGATGCGTTGTTCGATAACGGTCGTCGTGGTCGCCCAGTTACTGGTCCAGGTAACCGCCCACTCAAGTCGTTGTCCGACATGTTGAAGGGTAAGCAAGGACGTTTCCGTCAGAACCTTCTCGGTAAGCGTGTTGACTATTCCGGTCGTTCCGTCATCGTGGTAGGGCCAACTCTGCGTTTGCACCAGTGTGGTCTTCCAAAACTCATGGCACTTGAACTTTTCAAGCCGTTCGTGATGAAGCGCCTTGTCGACCTTGAGCTTGCTCAAAATATCAAGTCGGCAAAACGCATGGTCGAGCGTCGTCGCCCACAAGTGTGGGACGTCCTTGAAGATGTCATCAAAGAGCACCCAGTTCTTTTGAACCGTGCTCCAACATTGCACCGCTTAGGAATTCAGGCCTTTGAGCCTGTGCTCGTTGAAGGTAAAGCAATTCAAATTCACCCACTTGTGTGCACAGCATTCAACGCCGACTTCGACGGTGACCAGATGGCTGTTCACCTTCCATTGTCTGCAGAAGCACAAGCAGAAGCTCGTGTTCTCATGCTGTCGGCAAACAACATTTTGTCACCAGCATCGGGTCGCCCCATCGTGGCGCCTTCACAAGACATGGTCATCGGTGGTTTCTATCTCACCGAACTCGTTGAAGGTTTGCCAGGTGAAGGACGTTCGTTCCAGAACCGTTGGGAAGTATTCCGCGCACTCGATGAAAAGTCAGTGATGTTGCATACCAAGATCAAGTTCCGTGAAACCTTGTCAACAGGGGAGCGTCGTACCATCGACATCACTCCTGGACGCTTGTTGTTTGAAGAAGCATTGCCAGCCGACTACCCAGAACGCTTTGGGCACATCTCGTCAACTTTGAAGAAGAAGGAAATGGGTCTCATTGTTGAAACCCTTTCTGATCACTATCCAAAGTCAGCAATTTCACAGGCTCTCGATGCCATTAAAAACGTGTGCTATCGCTATGCCGCACAGTCTGGTCTCACCATCTCAATCGATGACGTGAAGACTCCAAAAGACAAGCGCGCCATTCTCGATGATCACGAAAAGCAAGCCGACAAAGTTGAAAACCAATTCCGTCGCGGCATCATCACCGACGGCGAACGTCGTCAGCAAGAAGTGCGTATTTGGACCGATGCAACTGCAGCAGTGCAAATTGCAATGGAAAAAGAATTCAAAGCACAACGCTTTAACCCCATCGAAATGATGGTGGGTTCTGGTGCTCGCGGAAACATGACCCAGATGAAGCAAATTGCAGGTATGCGCGGTCTCGTGGCCAACCCTCGTGGTGACATGATTCCTCGTCCAATTAAGAGCAACTTCCGTGAAGGTCTAGAAACTCTTGAGTACTTCATTGCTACACCGGGTGCACGTAAAGGACTCGTCGACACCGCATTGCGTACTGCCGACTCGGGTTACCTCACACGTCGTCTCGTTGACGTTGCGCAAGAGCTCATCATTCGTGAAATCGATTGCGGCACCACTCTTGGTGTGTGGGTAGAGAACATCCAAAAAGACACTGCCAACATGCGTGCTTACCTCGATACCAAATTGTTTGGTCGTGCGGTATTGAACGACGTACCACTCAGTGACGGAACTGTGATTCCAAAGAACACCATTTTGACCGACCTTCATGTCGAGCAATTGCGCGACGACGATTCCATCGGCCGCTTGCGTGTTCGTTCAGTACTTACTTGCGATGCAGAAATGGGCGTGTGTGCATTGTGCTACGGCCGTTCACTTGCCACAGGTAAGACCATCGAACTTGGTGAAGCAGTTGGTGTTATTGCCGCTCAGTCCATTGGTGAGCCTGGTACACAGCTCACCATGCGTACGTTCCACACTGGTGGTGTTGCAGGAAAAGACATCGCTGGTGGTTTGCCACGCGTTGTTGAACTCTTCGAAGCACGTACTCCACGTGGTTCTGCTCGCTTGGCCGGCGCCACAGGTATTGTTCGCATCGGCGAAGACGAAGGCAAGGGTATTCCTGTCAACGTCATCGACGATCAAGGCGAAGAGCACTTGGTGCTCTTGCCCACCGGTAGCCGCGTCATGCCAGGCATCAAAGATGGCAGCGACGTGAAAGCTGGAGAACCACTTACCGATGGTCCGTTCGATCCGAAGGAACTTTTGGAAATTAAGGGCACCCGTGAAACACAGGTGTACTTGGTAGAAGAAGTTCAAAAGGTGTATCGCGACCAGGGTGTTTCTATTCACGACAAGCACATCGAACTCATTGTTCGTCAAATGACGCGTCGCGTTGGTGTACAAGAGCCAGGCGACACGGGCTTCTTGCCCGGAGCACGTCTCGATGCGAAGGTATTCCGCGACACCAACCGCCGCATGGTGGAAGAGTCAAAGCGTCCAGCCGAAGGTCGCCCAGAGTTGATGGGTATCACCAAGGCTTCGTTGGCAACCGAATCATGGTTGTCGGCTGCATCGTTCCAGGAAACCACTCGTGTTCTCACCGAGGCAGCTATCGACGGCCGCGGCGACAACCTCATTGGTTTGAAGGAAAACATCATTATCGGCAAGCTCATTCCTGCTGGTACCGGTATGGACATCTATCGCAACTTCGGTATCGAAGCCCCCGATTATGAACCAATGGCCTTCTATTCCAGCGATGAAGAAGACCCAGCAGCGTTCCTTGCTGGTATTCA
>CAIVDG010000360.1 GCA_903904615.1 uncultured Acidimicrobiaceae bacterium
CATTGAGAATCTGGGCATCATCGAGTCCTCGCGCCTGACGTTTCACGACGGCTTCACGGCGCTCACGGGTGAGACCGGTGCGGGCAAGACCATGCTGGTCGAGGCCATCAACTTGGTGTGTGGTCGTCGTGCAGAAGCTTCTGTTATTCGTGATGGCGCCGATGAGGCTCATGTGGAGGCCAGGTTCGTTCGCATGGGTGACGACGGAGAAGAAGAAGTCATTTTGGCTCGAACGTTGCATCGTGAAGGTCGTAGTCGTGCCTACATCAACGGACGAATGGCCACAGTCGCGGCGCTTTCGGAATTGGGCGAAGAACTTGTCGACATTCATGGTCAACATGCACATCAACGGTTGATGTCGGCTGCCGCTCAACGCGAAGCGTTAGACATCTTCGGTTCAATCAATCGTTTGCCACTGGTGTCTGCTCGCGAGGCGGTCACGGAAATTGATGCGTTGCTCGGGGCATTGGGTGGAGATGAAAAATCTCGCGCACGCGAGATTGACCTTCTGTCTTTTCAATGTGAAGAGATTGAAAACGCCCGCATCGTGTCCGCGGATGAAGACCAACAACTGTCCCGCGAGGAAGACGTTCTGTCAGATGTGGCAAAGCATCAAGAATCTCTGCAACGAGCGGTTGCATTGTTGTCAGACGATGGCGGTGCGGTGGAGACTTTAGGTGAAGCACTCCGAGCACTTTCAACGGTGTCGTCTCTTAACTCCCTGCCTGAGCGGTTAGAAGCTCTGCTCGCCGAAGCAACCGACCTGGCGCACACCGTGCGTGGAGCCGCCGAAGGTGTGGACGAAAATCCAGCACGATTGGAAGAAATTCGTCTTCGTCGCCAATTACTGCGTGATCTCATGCGTAAGTACGGGGACTCATTGGCCGATGTCATGGACTTTGGTGCCGAGGCGCGAACCCGACTGGACGAACTCATGGGCTACGCCGAGCGAGTTGCTCAGTTAGAAACCGACAAAGCAACCGCCCTGAAGGCTCTGCGGGCAGCCCAGTTGAAGGTGGGCAATGCTCGCCGTGCCGTGGCATCCAGTTTGGCGACCGAGGTTGAAGAGCGTCTCAGGGTCTTGGCCCTGCCGAACGCGCAGGTACAAGTGTCAGTAGGAGATGCAGCCAGCAACCCGGCCGGTGATTCTGTTGTGTTCATGTTGGCCGCCAACCCAGGAAGCGCACCCCAGCCGCTTACCAAAGTGGCAAGTGGCGGTGAACTTGCACGTGTCATGTTGGCGCTTCGGTTAGTGCTCACAAGCGAACCCGGCACCATGGTGTTTGACGAAGTCGATGCAGGTATCGGTGGAGCGGCAGCCGTTGCAGTGGCAACAGCGTTGCGAGAGCTTGGCGTTCATCATCAGGTGTTCGCAGTGACTCACCTTGCACAAGTGGCGGCAAGTGCGCATCATCACATTTCGGTATCGAAGACTGTTCGTGCTGGAAAAACCTATGGGTCGGCGACTGTGGTCACCGAGGATCAACGTCCCTCAGAAGTCGCGCGAATGTTGTCGGGTGGCGTAGCGGACGATTCGGCCTTGGCTCATGCCCAAGACTTGCTCTCAAAACTGGGCTCATCCGGCTCTGGCGGGAATAAGAAGCGCAAGACTTCGAAATAGCCGTTGCATGGGTGTAGCCCCAGTTCGGTTATGATGAAATCCCGTTAGCAGTTCGAGTTGGCGGGAGAAGCAATGCCAAAGCACATTTTCGTGACGGGTGGCGTTGCAAGTTCCCTTGGTAAGGGTCTCACTGCTTCGTCGCTCGGGCGTTTGTTGAAGATGCGTGGTCTTCGTGTCACCATGCAAAAACTAGATCCGTACATCAACGTCGATCCAGGAACAATGAATCCGTTTGAACACGGAGAAGTTTTCGTCACCGACGATGGCGGTGAAACCGACCTTGACCTCGGTCACTACGAACGATTCATTGACGAAAATCTCACGCGTTCTTCCAATGCAACCACTGGTTCCATTTATCAGGCAGTCCTGGCCGCAGAGCGTCGTGGTGACTACCTGGGAAAGACCGTTCAGGTCATTCCCCACATCACTGACGAAATTAAGCGCCGTATTCGCCGTATCGCCACCGAAGACACTGACGTAGTCATCACTGAGGTGGGCGGAACAGTTGGTGACATCGAGATTCTTCCGTTTCTTGAAGCCATTCGTCAGTTCCGTAACGAAGCCGGGCGCGACAATGTTTGCTATGTCCATGTCACATTGGTGCCCTTTATCGGCCCAAGTGGTGAGCAGAAGACCAAACCAACTCAGCACAGTGTCACCGAACTTCGTTCGCGTGGTATTCAGCCCGACGTCATTGTGTGCCGAAGCGAAGAACCTTTGAGCACGGGTCTGAAGCGCAAGATCTCTCACATGTGTGACGTTGACGCAAACGCGGTCATTAACGCTGCTGATGCTCGCAACATTTACGAACTTCCACTCATTCTTCATGAAGAAGGTCTCGACACCGTTGCGTGCGATGTATTGCGCATTGAAGGTGACGTTGACTTGTCGCAGTGGGAAGCGCTTGTAAACCGCGTCGATGCTGCGGTGCGGCCAGTTCGCATTGGTCTCATCGGTAAGTACGTGGAACTTCAAGATGCGTACTTGTCGGTGGTGGAGAGCTTGAAGCA
>CAIVDG010000361.1 GCA_903904615.1 uncultured Acidimicrobiaceae bacterium
GAAGTACACGGCCTCCCATGTGTTGAGAACGACGGGTCGCGACACGGCACCTTGCATCTCTCGCAAGTGAGCGTGAAACTTTTGAGAGACGAAATTGAGACCGAATTGTGAATGAGATAGCACCAGCGACGGAAACGTGTAGGTGCCATCTTTGTTCAACTTCACTTCACCTGTGGTGAGAAGTTCACCCACTTGAATGGTTTTGAGTGTTTCTGTGATTCCGTCACAACAGATGCGAAAGTTTCCGCTCCACGCGAGGTGTAATCCCCACACTTCGCCAGTTGCTTCTGTGAAACCGGGAGTTCCGGCAAACACGACTCCAAGTTGTTCGTGCGATGTTCGTCCGGTGCGATTTTCGATGAGAATTTTCGAACGTTCCCATGGCGTGCGCTGTTGAACTGCTTCCATTGCATGACGACCACCAAGAGTCATGATTTCGCCCACGTGGCTACCGACTGGAACATTGAAATGTGCTGAATTGATCACAATTTCGCCATCGGCCAGATGCATAACGGATGCGTCAATGACAACTACTCCGACTTCAGAGACAGAAATAGAAACCCGAACAGTGATGTTGTGTGCAGAGTCGTGCAACACGCACATTGATTCGTTGAACGGGCCTTCCCACTCAAGAGACAAAACGCGAAGGTCGAGTGACAGCGGTTGTCCATTGCGTGACACTTCTAGTCCCGGCAAGCCAGTCCAACCCTGCGACGGCAGCGGAATGAGTGCGGGAACGACTTCGGTATCTAGGTTGCCGCCTACCACTCCGCGTGACAGTAACGAGGCGTTGATTGCTGCGCCATTCTCGTCCGATCCGTACAACTTGGCGCCGAAGTAGGCGACGAACAAAATGCCATCACGAGACGCAAGGACAACACTGGTGGAGCCATTCCAGATGTGGTCGTAGATCTGAATGTCCCCGCTCATGCGGTTTCATTCTGCCAGCCGTGGCTTAGACGGCACACTCCGAGTCGCCAACTTCGCCAGTGAATGGTCCTGTTTCGCCGTAATCCACGAAGAAATCGGGAGCTGCGTCTGGCTCGGGGATGTTGTCCAAGTCGCGAAGCCCTTCAGCAACAGCAACGGCACCACCAGAGCGGGCCAGCCAACCCTGGAAGGTTTCCCCAGCGGAACGCTCTTCTGCGAAGCGACGAATAACACGTGCTGCGCCTTCGGGTGCGTTCTTTGCAGGAAGACGAAGCGCCTTTTCACCAAAGTGAATTTGCTCTTCACCCACATAGCCGCCCAACAACATTTGGTAGCCAGGCAGCGACTTGCCGTGCGCACGACGTTCGGCTCCGAAGAATCCGATGTCGCTTGCGTGGTGCTGACCGCAACTATTGGTGCAACCAGAGATGTTGATGCGCACTCCGCCCACTTCTGCCAAGCCTTCTTCTTCCAACTTTTCGCCGATTGCGTTTGCGAGTCCACGAGACTGGGTAACGGCAATGTTGCATGTGTCTGCACCGGGGCAAGCCACAACGTCACGTGCAAGTTCTGCACCAGGTTGTGCCATACCAATGTCGCTCAACATGTCGTAGAGCTCTCGCATTTGTTCTGGCTGCAAACCGCGGAACACAACGTTCTGGCGGTTGCTTAAGCGAACATCACTTTGGAAGTGACGCTGAATGCGCGCAAGTCCACGGAATTGATCTGCAGTGATGTCGCCCAATGCTGCATACGCAACGGCCGACACTGTTCCGTTTGCAACACCGCGGATAACGCTTGCGTTTTCCCAACGACGGAATGGATCGCTAGAAGACAATTCAACGCGCACGCCTTGACCTACCTGGGTAATTTCACCAGAGGTGGCCTTACCGGCTGCAGCGTCACCGGCTGCAACCACTTCGGGTGGAATGCCACCGGGCCAGGTGCTGGAGGCGGGGAGTGTGTGGCGAATCTTGATAACACGACGACGCACTTCGTCGATTCCCAACTGATCTACAACCCACTTCAAACGAGCACGCAACTTATTGTCGCGGTTTCCTGTTTGCTCAAACACGCGAAGCACCGCTTCGATGGTGGGCAGCAAGTCTTCGCGAGAAGTGAACTCTTCGAGAGCAAGCGCTGGGTGAGGTGTTGCACCCAAACCACCCGCGATGTACACGCGGAAACCGGGCTCGATAGAGCCATCTTCGTGTTCACGCACGGTGGCAACAACACCAACGTCGTTGAACATTGCTTGACCACAGTCGGTAGAACAACCAGAGAAGTTCACCTTGAACTTTCGTGGCAAGCGCTGACCCAGTGGGTTACGCACGAAATGGCGGAACACCGCGTCGGCCCACGGCGTGACGTCGACCTTTTCGTAGGGGCAGGCACCAGCAAGGTGGCATGCCATGACGTTACGAACGGTGTCGCCACATGCTTCACGTGAGGTGAGGCCTACATCTGCAAGCCGACGCAACAAATCGGGAATGCGCTGCAACTGCACGTAGTGGAACTGAATGTTCTGACGAGTGGTGATGTGGCCCCATCCGCGAGAGAACTCCACTGCAAGGTCGGCCATCACATCGAATTGCTCTGGCGTAATGGAACCTGCGGGCAACTTGATGCGCACCATCTGGTTTGTTCCACCTTGGCGCTGACCGTAGATGCCGTTGTTCAGTCGCATAACACGGAACACATCTTCGGAGATCTCGCCATTCAGGTACTGCTTGATGGCAACCTCAAAGCGTTGAATATCGCGTATCTGCTCTTCGTACAGATCACGCGGAAATGGTGCCGGTGCAATTGATGGATTCGTTCGCACAGTAGGTGTGGTGCTCATGATTGTCC
>CAIVDG010000362.1 GCA_903904615.1 uncultured Acidimicrobiaceae bacterium
GTGACACGTGAAGAACTTGCTCTTGCGCGTAGTTGGGTAGAAGAAGTTCTTGCCGACATCAATTCACGCCCTGCGCCAAAAGCGAAGAAGGGTGGAAAAATTGTGAAGCGTCCGAAAGTGACTATTGGCACCATGGTGGAAACCCCGCGTGCGGCATTACGGGCAGATGAACTGGCCGAAGTCGCTGATTTCTTCAGCTTCGGGACAAATGACCTCACGCAGATGACGTTTGCCTTTAGTCGTGATGATGTTGAATCGAAAATGATGCCCGAGTATCTGGAAGCAGGCCTTTTGAAGAGAAATCCGTTTGAGACCATCGACCAAGACGGAGTCGGTGAACTTGTCCAAATTGCGACGCGACGCGGTCGTAAAGCGAAAAAGAACATCAAGCTGGGAGTATGCGGTGAACACGGGGGAGACCCGGAGTCCATCGGCTTCTTCTATCGAACAGGTCTCAACTATGTCAGTTGTTCCCCGTATCGAGTTCCAATTGCGCGATTGTCGGCTGCTCAGGCAGTTATTGGCGGAGTGAAGTCAGAGACGAAGTAGTCAAAGTAGTAGCCTCGCATCATGTCTTTTTATCCATTAGTGAGTTCTGTTTTCGCAGGCGCGGCATCCGATAGTGGCGGAAAAGTGGATATTGACGTAGCGGGCTGGCATTGGCCCATGCTTGTCGGAGTAATTGCTGCTCTCTTGTTGGTCGACATTTTAGTTGTCCATCGCAATGCCCATGAAGTTCATACGCGTGAAGCCGCCATCGAATCAGCGGTATGGATCAGCTTCGGTTTCATTTTTGCTCTGTTTGTGTGGTGGGAGTTTGGTAGCCCAGCCGCTGGTGAATACATGGGCGGTTATCTCATTGAGAAGAGCCTCAGCGTGGACAACGTTTTTGTGTGGGCTGTTTTGTTTGCCCACTTCAAGGTTCCGAAGATGTATCAGCACCGAGTTCTGTTCTGGGGCATTTTTGGTGCTCTGGCCATGCGAGTTGGTTTCATCTTCGCCGGCGTTGCAATTATCAATGCCTTTAAGGTGACTCTCATCCTTTTCGGATTGTTCTTGTTGTACTCAGGCATCAAGCTGTTGCAGACTCACGACGAAGGTTTCGACCCATCACAGTCGCGCGCCATGCGTATCTTCCATAAGTTCGTGCCATCCACAGACGAACTAGATGGTCAAAAGATGTTCACGGTGAAGAACGGCAAGCGTTTGGCAACACCACTCCTTGCCGTGCTGGTGTTGGTGGAAATCACCGACGTGATCTTTGCTATCGACTCTGTTCCGGCAGTACTTGCCGTGACAAACGAGACCTACATTGCCTTTGCATCGAATGCGTTTGCCATTTTGGGCTTACGCGCCCTGTATTTCCTGCTGGCAGACATGAGAGACCGCTTCCGCTATTTGCAGACCGGTCTGGGCATCATCCTCGCATTTGTTGGAATAAAGATGACCATCTCGTACTGGTGGCACATGCCAATCGCCATCTCGTTGTCCTTCATCGCGCTGGTTCTTGCGGTCTCTATCTTCGCTTCGTTGCGTGAGGAGCGCCACCCGTCATAAGTGCGGCGCCGTGGCACTAATGTCGTGTCATGGCCATTGCGGAGGACGACATTCAAAAGGTGCGCTCGGCCGTCACCTTGTCAGACGTCGTCTCGCCCTATGCCCAACTTCGCCGCGCGGGTCGTGGACAAGTTGGTCTGTGTCCCTTCCATTCGGAAAGAACTCCGTCATTTAGTGTCAACGACGAGACGGGCCGTTACATGTGTTTCGGATGCGGAGCCAAAGGTGACGTGTTCACATTTGTTCAGCAAATGGAACATCTCGATTTCATCGCTTCGGTAGAACGCCTAGCAAGCAAAGCAGGCATTGAACTTCACTACACATCAGGTGCCGGCACCGGTGAGCGCAAATACCGCAAAGAGTTACAAGAACTCATGAATCAAGCAGTGGAGTGGTACCACACACGTTTACTTGAAGGCGCCGATGCCCGCGCAGCTCGTGAGTACCTGCGTTCTCGTGGTTTGGCCGGAGACATTGCTCGCAATTTCAAGTTGGGTTGGGCGCCAGACGACTGGGATCAGCTCTGCCAAGCATTGGGTGCACCAGCCAAAATGCTCGCCGAGATTGGTTTGGGCTTTGTGAATAAGGCGGGACGTCTTCAAGATTCGTTCCGTGCGCGTGTGATGTTTCCCATCTTCGATGAGAACGGCAACGCAGTTGCATTTGGTGGCCGAATTCTGCCCGGCTCTACAGACCCAGCAAAGTACAAGAACTCCACCGAGACTCCTATCTATACAAAGTCACGCACGTTGTATGGACTGAACTGGGCAAAGGGCAATGTCATTAAAGAAGACAAAGTCATTGTGTGCGAGGGATACACCGACGTCATTGGCTTTCATCGAAGTGGGGTAGCCACGGCTGTTGCAACCTGTGGAACTGCTCTCACCGAAGAACACGTCAAACTCATGAAGCGATACGCGCGCAATGTGGTACTTGCATTCGATGCCGACTCTGCCGGGCAAGGGGCCGCAGAAAAGTTTTATGCCTGGGAAAAGAAGTACGACGTTTCCGTGTCGGTGGCAAAGTTCCCTGAAGGGAAAGACCCAGGTGAACTGTCGCAGACCAATCCAGAAGCATTGGCACAAGCCATAGATGATGCCATTCCGTTTCTTGGTTTCCGGTTGCAGCGACTCTTCGATGCAAATCCGCTGCGCTCGCCCGAATCGCGCGCACGACTTGCGTCAAAGGCCATGACTCTCATTAACGAACATCCCGACCCCAATGTTCGCCGTCTCTATGCCGGTCAAGTTGCTAGCCACACAGGTGTCTCTGCTGCAGAACTCGTGCGTGTTGCTGAAAAGGGCGGCACGGTCTCTACGGAGATGGCGGCACCCATACAACAAGCGCCCGAAGGCGCAGGCTTTGTGGCTCTCTCGCTTCTCATTCACGAGTGGGACTCCATTGCGCCCTGGCTCATCGAAGAATTGTTCAGCGACCAAGGGTCACGTGATGCATTCCTTGCCTTGGCCTCTACCGAGGGTGATGTGCATCGCGCAATTGAGGCAGCGTCGCCAGAGGGTGCCGCCATTATCGAGCGTGCTGCCGTGTATGACGGCGAGGCCGAACCACTTGTTGAAGCGCGAGCCCTTATTGGTGCTGCAGTGCGTCGAGAGTTGCAGCGACGGAGAAGTGTTATTGATGCCGCAGAAATGCAGCAGCAACGGGCGGTGCGAATAGCGCTAGAAGACCTTGGCCAGCCCGAGAAAGCAGTAGCGGCTGCGGTGCAGTTGTTGCAGTGGCTTGCGTCGGTATCGGAGTCGCCACAGTGACCCACAATCCTCGGCTTCAGCCTCCACACCCAGAGGTGGACCCCGCCGAGTGGGCCACGTTGGTTGCATCCCGTTCAGACGACGGAACTGTCGATCCAAATACCGTTGCCCATGTTTTTAGAAATGTGGAACTAAATCCAGAGATGCTTCGTCAGATCGAATCAGTGTTAGACGAAATCAATATCTCCATAGCAACAGTTGAACCCGACATCTCCGAGCCAGTGGAACGAAAACTTCCACCAGCACGTAAACCTGCCGCGGCAACGAAGCAGCCGGTGGGCGACGCAGGCGATGCCGTGCGCATGTACTTGCAAGAAATTGGGCAAGTGGAATTGCTTAATGCCGAGGGCGAACGAACCCTCGGCCGCGCTATTCGAGAAATGCAAGCCGCAAAGGCGGAATTAGAAACCGGTGGAGCGTCACCCACTCGTCGACGTGAATTGCGAAACATCATTCGTGAAGGCGACGAAGCATTCGAGCATCTCATTACTGCCAACCTTCGACTAGTTGTATCAATTGCACGAAAGTACGACGGACGCGAGCTTCAACTTCTCGACCTCATTCAAGAGGGAAACATTGGTCTCATGCGTGCTGCAGAAAAGTACGACTGGGAGAAAGGTTTCAAGTTCTCCACTTACGCAACGTGGTGGATTCGTCAGGCGATGATGCGCGCGATGGCAGATCAAGGCCGAACCATTCGCGTGCCAAGCCACGTAGTGGAACTTCTGAATCGTCTCACGAAAGCAGATCGTGATCTCACAGTTGAACTAGAACGCGAGCCCACACTTCAAGAACTCTCCGAGCGCACCATGATTCCGGTCGACAAGATTGAAGAGCTTCGTCAAATTTCTTCTGTCACTAGCAGTCTGGATGAACCCGTCGGTTCAGATGATGATTCGTTAACACTTGGCGATCGTGTGTCAAATGGTGAAGATGCTGAAGCACCCGATGAGGTCGTACAAAAGCGCCAACTGATTACAGCGATTTCTGCAGAACTTGAACACCTTCCCGAACGAGACCGTCGAATCTTGGACAAGCGGTTCGGTATCTCAAGCGGCGAGCCACTCACGTTGGATGACGTTGCAAAACAAGAAGGCGTGACGCGTGAGCGCATTCGCCAAATTGAGCAAAAGACGCTTGCTCGGCTTCGACACCCCAATAACAGCCAGCGCCTTCGCAGTTTCCTGGATGGCGACTAAGCCGCCTTGTGGTGGCTGGGTGGGTCGCTGGTAACCTGTTCTTTCCCTTCCGGGGTAGCTCAGTTGGCAGAGCAACGGACTGTTAATCCGTGTGTCGTGGGTTCGAGCCCCACCCCCGGAGCCATTCGGTCCTCGTGGGCCGCACGCACGGGCCAGTAGCTCAGTTGGTTAGAGCAGGGGACTCATAATCCCTGGGTCGCGGGTTCGATCCCTGCCTGGCCCACCATTGAAGAAAAGTTAGGCGGCCTTCGCACGCTTTCGTCGGTCAACGGACCGACCTGCAACCCAACGAATGCCACCAACGGCTGTTCCGGTCATTGCTAACGCCATAGAGAAGCCGGTGTAGAGCGGCGTCCCCACGTCGCTTCCGGCAGTGAGTGCGTGAACAATGATGGTGAGGTACAGCGGGTACGACATCATGTGAATTCGACGCCATGTGGAACGGCTGAGTTTCTTCATCATGAGTGATGTGACTTGAATGCTGGCGAGGAACCAGAATCCGATCACTCCGAGAGCCACGGGTATGGGGCGATAGGACGAGGTGAATGGCACGAGGACATTGACGACGTTGAAGTCAACCCATGTGTCCTGGATGAGAGAGATCATGTGAATGACAGTGAACGCGAGAGTGAGCCCGCCTAGCCACGAGTGCAGGTCTCGTAACCATGCGGGGCGGTCCATGTCGCGAAGGATTCGAGTGGTGAGCAATACGCCCCACAAGATGGAAAAGAGACACAGACCCCATGCGACATTCGCAGAGGCTCGGGTGACATCCCACCAGATTGTGCTCAGCATTCAGTGAAGTCCTTCCAAGTACTGGTTGCGTGGGTGCTTCCGTCGGTGAAGACAATGAGCCCGGCTAGGCCGTGGGACTCAAGTTCTGGCAGGCCATCGGGTGTAGCCATCAGAAACTTGGTCCATGCTTCAGCCCATGCCCCGGTGGATGCAAGAACACTGACGCCAGCAACGGTGTGGTGTGCATCTTGAATGTGGTTGTCAACGCCATGGTCATCTCGCAGACGAGCTGATCGTGCAGACGTGGCAATTGCGCCGTCTCGCAGCGAAACAAC
>CAIVDG010000363.1 GCA_903904615.1 uncultured Acidimicrobiaceae bacterium
AGCGGTTTTCCTCTCCACCCGCGTTCTTTGCATGTCTGCTCGGCCTGGTCGCATCATCGCCGACTTCTCTATTCCCTGGGCGTACCCCCGCCAGCACGACATCCGCTACTCACCCGAGTTTGCCGAAATGTGCGGCAAGGTGTCTGAATCTTTGAGAGAAGCCCACTCATGAGCGCTCAGACCAAGTTGTTGAAAACCTACGCGCCTCCACTTGCCACTTTTGGGGCCTTCATTGGTGTTTGGTATGTGGTGCACTATTTCATTTTGAGCGAGAATCGCAAGTTCATTGTGCCTCCACCCCATGCGGTCATTGACAACGCTTTCCTGAATGGCATCGCTCGGTCGGAACTCGCCGAAGGGCTGGTGAACACCGGACGCATTGCGCTGTTTGGCTTCTTGATCGCTTCTGTCTTGGCACTTTTCGGGTCGGTACTCATGGCAGGCAATCGCATGATTGAGCGCGCTCTCTTTCCCTATGCCGTGGCACTCCAAACTGTGCCCATTTTGGCGTTGGTACCACTCTTTTCGGTGTGGTTTGGACCAACGCGCACTGCCCGCATCGTGACATGTGTATTGGTAGCCATCTTCCCCATCCTCACCAGTTTTCTCTTCGGATTGAAGTCTGTTGATAGTGGCCACCAAGATCTTTTCACCCTGAACAATGTGAGTCGCACAACACGATTCCGTAAATTACTTTTCCCAGCCGCTTTGCCATCAATTTTCACGGGGCTTCGCATTGGTGCTGGTCTGTGTGTCATCGGTGCTCTCGTTGCTGACTTCTTCTTTTCACGTGGCGACCTCGGACTCGGGCGCCTCTTAAACAATTACGCCAAGCGTCTTGAATACGAGAAGCTTTTTGGCGGAGTAATTTTGGCATCTGCCCTGGGCGTTGCCATCTACATCCTCATTGGCTGGGTCGCCAATCGTTCCCTACGCGATTGGCACGAGTCAGAGGCACGATCGGCCTAGCCGCAAGTGGTAATTATCCGTACACCTATTAGACCCAAAAGGAAGAACCCACTTATGAAACGTTCCACACGACGCATCATCGCTCTTGCGGCTGCTGCGGGTCTCGCTATCACTGCCTGTGGTAGTGACAACGACGCAACAACTACAGAAGACACCACCGCATCTGAAGAAGTGACAGTCGATACTGCTGCTGCTGCAACTGACGAAGTTGTATGCCCCGCGAATCTTGTTATTCAAACAGACTGGTGGCCAGAAATTGAACACGGCGGCACCTACCAACTCATTGGTGCAGGCGGAGTCGCCGACCCCAAGTTGTTCACCTACTCGGGCCCAATTGCCGACGCCTACAAAGTTGGCGGCATTGAGACCGTTGAAATTCGTGCCGGTGGAGACGCCATTGAATTCCAGCCAGTTCTTTCAGTCATGAAGACCGACCAAGACATCACACTGGGATACGTGAACACCGACGACATCATCCAAAGCTCGGGTACCGTTCGCGCAACCGGAGTTGCCACCACTTTGGAAATCAACCCTCAGTTCCTCATGTGGGACCCAGAGCAATTGACGATCGACCCGAAGGACCCAGCAAGCCTCGGCGCCTCTGGTGCTCGCATTTCTCACTTCTCAGGAACCACCTACATGGACTGGTTGTTGGGCAAGGGCTTCATTAAGAAAGA
>CAIVDG010000364.1 GCA_903904615.1 uncultured Acidimicrobiaceae bacterium
GGCTACGGAGATTTTTGGCAACACATGTTGGTGGCACAAGGAGCCGTTGATGTTGCTGTTGACGCAGTGGGCTTAGAGCCATACGACATTGCAGCATTGATACCCATTGTTCACGGCGCTGGCGGAATGTTGACGAATCGCAAAGGCGAAGTGGATTGGCGTGCGAACACAGCGGTGTCTTCGAATGGATTGTTCCACTCAGACGTCATCGAGATACTGACACGCAAGAACTAGTTGCACTTTGCTCGTGCGTGTCGGTATTCCGACAGTCGACGACGGGGAGAGTGTCTTTTGAAAAGTGTCGGTATCCCACCAAGTTTGTATCCGAATTCCCGCATGACGGCATGACGGCATGCCGTCTTAGCGAGCGGAAGTTGTTGGAATCCCGCCAGTTGTAGAGCGATACCCATCCCCCAGCGCGGCCTAGATGACGGCATCCCGACAGGTTTTTCAGAAGGTGTCCCACTCGACCGACGAACTACCTCAGAACTAAATTGCCCCGTCTTTGAATCCGATCAACCGAAGGACTCCGCCAATTGACGCAGATCGTGTGAAAACAACTTCCGCCATACGCGATTTCTCATCCGCCGACTGAAACATGTCTGCAAGTCGGCTTGGCCGAGGAGCAAATCGAATAATCCTGGTCTTATCAATATCCCCATCCAACTGAACAAGTGTTTCAGCTTGGATGAACTGCACAATCGGATCTGCATCAGGAGCCAAGACGACGTTATTCAACATGCGGTTAACAGAATCATTGTCTGACCAATATTCGTCAATTAATTGCTGACGAAGACCAGCGCCTTCATCCGTGTCAACGATGTGATAGCGACTGTAAATGCCATACCTCATCAAACTACGGATGTACTTCTCCAGAGGAATCTCGGCTTCTTCCGTAATCTTTCTCGCAATACCTTCAGCGTTTCCGCCAAGCAATGCAAATGCATAGGACTCAATTGGTTTCTGAAGGATCTTGACGACGTCCGTACGCAGAATGTCGTTCACTAATGGGAGATTTCGAAAAATTCCTACTTGAGCACCAGCTTGGTTCGAGCTTCGCACTGACGGGTTATACGACCTCAAGATTGAGTCAATACCTTCGCGCGAACTTCCGTCAATGAGAAGATCCTTCAATGTCTCCATCAATTCTTCAAGGCAAGACTTCAATCGAACTGTGGGCTCCATGGCGGAACGTCGGAGCTTGTTCAACACCCAATCGTTGAGCACGGTTTTCTCTACAAATCCTTTGTGGGAATTGACTACTCCCTGCAGTTGACGTAACTGAATTTGGATACCCCATTTGCGGATCCGCCTCGTCGCGTATGACAAGAGATACGCCGTGACGGCCATAATCACGAGCAATATCAAGACAATAATCTCGCATAGAGAGTCCCATAACTTTCCGTCTTGGAAAGCACTTCCCAGAAACTCCAGATTCCAAATGTCTGCAACTCCGACAATTGTGCCAAGCACCAAAAGTGTTCCCGTTAGTGCCATGACCCAATTTCGCAGGAGACATTTAGCTAGGAATACTGATGCACGCATGCGGAATCCCTTGGGCGTTGACTTGTCTGCTTCACGCAACGTCACCACACTTGGTTCCAACGAATACTCTGAATGTAAGGCTTTTATTTCATCATTCGTTTTCGGAGTCAATCGGACAACTGACTTATCAATGCGCTCAAGATAAGGAGCAATTGAATGCCCTCCGCGAAGCCCGTTCACTACCGAGTTCACAACTCCGTCAAAGAAATTCTGAACTTCTTCTCGTAACTTTGATCTATTGGAGTCATCGCGGAAGAGCCGGATACCTGCGCCTTCAATGATTCGTGTTTCATCGCCACCAAACCCATCCCCGGCGTCTACTTCATCAACAAGTTCGGTCCACACATGTTCAAGATGTTCCAGTGTGTCAGCGGTATTCGAGGCACTCGTCAGCTGAAGACCGGGGAAAAGCGCAATCCTCTTCACAACCAGACGGTTTGACTTGACCGCAAAATCATTCAGAGATTGATTAATTGACTTCTGTGCCGCCGCATAACCGGTTGCTAACGAGCCTGTCTCAGTGAGAATGTCTGCCTCAAACGCCTCGCCGGCGAGCACTGAAGGAATCTCCCAATCTGGAGGTCGACGCTCAAGTGCACTGAACCCGTCTCCACCAACAATTCCCTTCCCCACCTCAGTAAGGGCATCAGAAATCGCAAGTGTTGGAACAGTGCCAAACCACGCCTGCCGTGTTCCAACGCTGAATGATTGATACGGCAAATCTTTTGTTTTCTCAAAGACCTCGGAAAACACTTCCGGATTGATCAGTGCATCCGCAACAATGTCTAACGCGTATGGATCACCTGTCGCGTCTGGCCATACCGCCAGAGCCTGCGGGGTCATACGACCTGTTGCGAAGTAGAGACCTACTTCATCTTCAACTATCAAAAACCGAAGTCGTCCAGAACTTGTATAGAAGACTTCTGGTAACTGAATGTCCTGAGTTACCTTGGCGACAGATTTTCCATTTGTAGAAACCAAAACGATGACTCGAAGAGTCAAGGCGCTTTGTAAAAGTTCCTTATAGAGCGCCTCATGTTGCCCGAGCTTCTCGAATTCATCGCAGACCAAAACTCGAAACATGTCGACGACGCCAGAGTTCGTATGCACGATGGCTTCCGAAAGGTACTCAAGAACTGATCCGTTCAGACCTTCTTGACCCCGAAGGTCAAGAAGAGCAACATCTTCTTCAATAATTGGGCTTGAAGCCATTGATTTCTTACGTTTCTAGGAGTGAGGAATTGATGACTTAAATGGAATCAAAAATTGCGGTTCGGCGAGACTCTTCTTCACGGATACGCAACTTGATATCAGCATCGCGCGCACTCACCTGAGGGTTAAGGGCGGCCTTCATTACTTCGGAATTGCCAGATAGGCCGTAAGCCCCTGCGAGACTCCAAAAGCTAAATCGACTCTCAAGATACGGAGCAAGCAAACCTTCCGTCACTTCACGCTTCCAGAAATGGCGAACGGCTTGGTGGTACAAGATTGCCTCTTCGGCCATACCAGGTGGAAGTTCCACAATTTCAGGAGCGTTGATCTGGCTCTCCGCAATTGTCATGAATTCTTCAAAGAGAGCCGATGGTGCGTGGGCACCAATGTTATTTGGTTTAGAAGGATCCGACGTCGCGATCAAACACTTCGGAGAATACGTGCCAAACCACTTGATGGCCTCAGGAACATCACTGTCCGCACCACTTCCATTGCTGCTTTGAACAACTGCCTTCTCAAAGGCATTAAAGAAAGAGGCCCATGTGGACGCACCGTGAATTGATGTCAAACGGACATCCACATATGCATCTGTGCCTTCCTTACGAATTCGGAGAACTTCTGGCGCATTCAATGCGCCCGACACAATTGAGATGTGGCCGTCATAGAGCGCACCCAGGAAGTTACGAAGAATCAGTCGACGACCAGAAGTATCGGTGAGGTCCCGCAGGTTTCGGTATCCCACACGCTGACGCCACTGAAGGCGATCAGTTACCGCTGGATGTTCATTGGCTGAAACCCAGAGCGACAGTAGTTCACGAACCTCTGAACTGTCTAGAAGTCCCTGACCAACGATGTTGATGGTTGCCGTCAATGAGTTGCCATCTGGGTTGGCGGCCCACTGGAATATGTCACGAGCCATATTTGCGCCACCAGAGAAACGGTCCTGAAAGACATACTTCTCAATCATTGATTGGACAGCTTCATTACGGTTGCCTGGATAGGTGACCAACACGCGGGGCTTACCACCAGCAATGTGTGGCACCACACCGTTCGGCAACAGACCAGCAAGTGTTGCTCGCAATTGGTCCAAGCTGTGTGGGAGATTTCCCGAATCTGAACCTGCAAGCTGGGCCAACAAATCGCTGAGAGACGGAAGAATTTCAGCAAGTTGCGTCTGAACTTCACCACGGATGGCATCAAGTAAAGACTCAATAAAGCGACTCTTGTCATTCGTGCGTTCAAGCACTCGCAACGCAACATTCCAGTAATTTTGCTGATCGCGTCGCATCAGTGCAGAGACCAAAGAAGCTTCGTCGTCGACGTTCAAGTTAAGTCGCTGACGCAACTTAGCCTTCACTTCGCGAACCATCATCTCAACGGTCTGACCCATATCACCCGTATCGCTCGGCAAGAACTCAACCACGCCAAGAGAAGGCTGCTGAAGGCGCACTACTTCTCGGCGGAGCGCTTCCTCCGCATGGTCTGCAACAGCTTTCAACTCGATATCGAGTTCTCGAAGCACTTTCAACCCGTCTTGCACCGAAGGATCCCACTGATTCTTTGAGTTAGCCCACAAAGTCCACCATTCATTCTGAATGTCGTCGGTGAAAGCTTTCCGCTCTGCATCAAGCCAACGCTGCAAATCACCAGCATTCGGCCCACGATTAAAGAGAGCAGTGATTCCCTTGTTCTTCTTTGCCGTGCGAGCACCGGAAACTGGTGCCCCTGCACTGCGGGAAGAAAGCATCGAAGCGGACTGATTAGCAATCTGAATAGCTTCAGGAAGTGTGCGGTCTGGCAAAGAATCAAGTGCGGTCGTAAGGCCGGCGTACACATTGAATTCTTTGATTTCAAAAATTCTGCTTGTGATGTTTTTCTGAATCTGCGCTTTTGCATTGGCAATAGCTGACCGCACGTTCACTTTTGCCTGATCAAAATTGCTCTTGCTTTGGGCTGCTGCTGGCGGCAACTTGATATTCAATCCCACTTCTGCTTCAAATGTGCGCGGCTTGACGAGATCAGCTTGGCCAGAACCAGACAGGAACACTTTTGCATCGTCATCAGTAGGTGGCCGGTTTGGCAATGAAGCAAATTGTGCAACAAGTCCGTCGGCAAGAATCTTGCGCGAGATAATCTCTGTGAGGCGTTCTGAGGGCAACGTTAATGAGGCACTAACTGTCGGCATGATGTTCTTGCGACCAAGCAACGTGTGGTGTGAATCACGAATTTCGTTGTCGTTCACCAACTTGTCAATGAATCCCATTGTCTGCTGCTCTAGTTCAGCAACAGTGCTCACTTGGGAGACAATCGCAGAAGCGATGCTTCGATAAACATCTTTGCGCTTTAGTCCCCCTCCTTGACCAACCAAAGATGCAACCTTCACCGCAGTCTTTCCCGTCTGCGCGTTGAGGTCAATGGACTTGTATTGTCCTGCACCCTCTGCAGATGTCCACGGGTACGTCACTCGACGTTCTAATGCGAGTGCTGGGTCTGGCGAGTTAAACAAGTCCATCAAACGACTGAGATCAAGAAGTGCTGTTGCAGCATTAAGTTGCGTATTTCGTTTGTTGACGCCGTGCAAAACATCATCAAACAGTGAAGGCATGATGATGATTGGCATGATGGTGCACGAAACATTCGGCATCTTCGTGACTAATTCGTTGTACAAAAGGTGGATCACGTCGTAGAACACGCCACAACCGGTACCGCCAGACAATGAAAAACCTACATATACGGCGATGGAGTCCGCATGAGCCACATCGCCTGCGTAACTTGTGAGTTGGCCAAGAGATTGCCCGAGGCGGTCAATGGCGCCGCCTAATTGTTGACCAATTGTCTGTGCATAACCGGAACGCTTCATTGCAGACATCAGAGCAACACGTCCAACGTTCGGATACTGACCAGCTCCAGAGCTCAAAGGCGCAACATTGACGCTGTCAGTTTCAGGCGGCACCCATTCGTCGACTCCCGGTACTCGGTTGTTCTTCAGGTAGCGACAAGCCTCAATGTAAGAATTGAACGGCGGAAGAATGTTTGTGACCGCAACTGCATTCTTCCCATGAAGGTGTGTCTTAATTTCGTCAAGCGCCGCGGAACTGAAGTCCAAATACAGAGACTGAACAAAACTTGGCAATTGTCCACGTTCAAAACCTGCGAACGGACCACCACGAGCAACCAAACGGCGCCCATCAAGACCACAAATTTCCTTTGTCATCGCATCGGAAAGTTCACGCCCGATATCCAAACCGGAACCGCCGATACCGATATATAAGAAACGCTGCCTAATCATCAGCTGCCCCCTCTGTTATGCCCTAATGGGCTTTAGTTTTTTAAACCTCAGTTTCGTCTTCAGCGGGTGGATCAATTTTGATCCGAACACCGTTAAAGACAGCGTCAGTTCCGTAGGTGAAATAATTTTCTTGAGACGCCATCCCGTCATCACCCACGGCCTTCGTAATGACTACATAATCCCCAAGATCCTTCTTGCGGCTAACTTGCACCACGATTGTTGAAGCACTTGCATCTTCTACATGCACCCAGCCATTCGCGTCAATGGAAAGTCCAACTTCCTTCATGTCGCTAATATCTGCCCTTGAGTTCCATGAAGCCGAGGCGCCTTGTTGTTTGAACTGGAGGATTTCAGTTCCGAACGGAAACTTGGCACCCTTTAACTTGCGGAAGACCAGGAGTCCGCCTGTTAACAGTGCGAGAACAGCAAGAAGCTTCACCCAGAAGGGAACCCCGCCACCGTCATTAGGTTCAACAACCGACGGGTCGGTAGTCGTTGACGATGAAGGTGGAACTGCTGACGAACAACTGGCTGTGTTAGCTCGGAGCCAAATGAATTCGGGTTGATCGGGTGACAACGCAACTGTGGCCTTTTCCCCAGATGGCAGCTTTTCGAAAGTTGATGGGATGGATGCTTTCTCTAGCCGAAGTTTCTCCGACTTTCCATTGACCTTCACGTCAACTGCCGGCCACGCCCACGTCGTACCTTGCGCAGAAGTCCAAGTAATTGCAGTTTTGTCAGCGCGAGAAATCTCGACGGTAGGTGCGCCCGTGGAACAACCAGTTAAGGACAAAGCCACCTCACCCACGAAGGTCTTTTCAACTGTGGGCTTTGTCGGAGTCTTTTCAGTTGTTGTGACTTTCCACTTGCCACTTTGAGATCCGGAAATACTGATGTCACAACTCATTGATCCATCAGTAGAGCGAACCCACAATGATTCACACACATCAACGTTTGAACCGGAGCCGTCAGTGGTAACTGGCTCACGGAGAGCACCTCGCACTGTCAACTTCACCTTCGAAATCAAAGGATGAACCGAGAACTCATCAGGGATGGTGGTGGGCGCAATAATTTCCTTGCACCTCATCCCACTCAAAATCACGAACAGATAATCAGAGATTTCGCTCGTCGGAACGATGCGAGCGCTTGGTTTCGGAGTTCCGGTCGGGCAACTTGCCGCACCACCTTGAACTGCCAGATAGCTAAGGTCATCTTCCTTCGCCTTACCGAATCCGAGTGGCCAAACTTGAACATCTGATTCCGACATTAAGGCAAGAGAGGCATTAAGTTTTCCAATCTCCTCCGCAGTGAGCCCTGACTTAGATGCCTTTCCAGATGGATCGTATGTTCCGTCCGTCATCAAGATGACAGCCCTGCGACTATCTGACGCTTCTCCGTTACCAAACTGCTTCGAGGCCGCATTGAACGCTGCCGCAAAGTCGGTATTGCGCGATTCCTTGGTAGTTCGAAGTTTGATTTTTGCTGCGCACTCACGAAGCTTGTCGGCGTTACTTTCCGTAACTTTTGACAGTGGGCACTTGACATCAGCAGCGTTCACGCCACTTCCGAACCCGATCACCGAGACACGTACCTGCACATCTTCTTTTGAAATCAGTTCTTTGCTATCAAGAAGAGCGCTGAGGGCTTCAATCTCGCTTCGAATGCCCGCCTCTTTCAAACTTCCCGATTCATCAACCAAAACAACTAGGTCAAGACCTTCGATTGGTTCATCTGCTGATGCAACTGACGAGAACGGCATCGACACGAGAACCAGCGACATAGCAAAAATGGCAGAAGCCGATTTCATGGGTTTACCCAATTGCATCCCGTTATTCCCCGCTGATAATTCAAGGTCGCCGACTCTGTAGCGTACAACCCAAGGGGACAATACTCCTCAGTCGAAATTGGCAATAAGCCGTCCCAACAGAGGCGAATGGCTCTCACTCCATCATTGGGATTACGGGGAGACACATATGTGGAATGAGTTCGATGACGATACTGAGGTATCCGATGACAACATTTGCGATCACTGCGAGGATCCCCTTTGCCCAGGCTGTGGACCCACAGTTTCGGGCCAACTCATGAAGGTTGTTCTAGCAATCGTGGGAGTATTGCTGCTCGCCGCTGTCGTCAAAGGACTTGCTGGAGCGTTAGTCGGAGACACCGAATCCACTGCCGATGAGAAGAGCCAATTAAAAGAGCCCGAAAAGAGCCCGGCTACAACCTCGATTGCTTCACCGACGACAACGATTCAACCAAACATTGTGATTAGTCCGTCCGGCAATCCCACGAAGGACGTCATTAAGTCGGTGGTTCAGGTCGCGATTTTCTCCAAAGGAGAGATGTGTGGCTGGGGCTCAGGCACTGTGATTAACGATTCGAAGACCGTCCTTACTAATCACCATGTGATTGCCCCTGACGGAACCTGTCCGGTTGACGCAATCGAGGTTTGGACAGTTGATTCGCTCGCCGATCGTCCACGCTCTACGTACAAAGCATCTATTCGCAATACCGACGAAAAAGCAGATTTGGCATTACTGGCGCTTACCCCAATCGCGTCTGACGCACCTGAATTAGCTCCCGTTCCTATGGCTGATGAGCCCGAGGTTGGCGAAGACATTTTCGTCATCGGTTTCCCAAGTATTGGTGGGTCGTCCATCACAGTTTCAAAAGGTGTGGTCAGCGGATTTACCCAAGATTCAGGAGTTACCTGGATAAAGACTGATGCATCTATTTCAGGTGGTAATAGCGGTGGGGCTGCCGTGAACAGTAAGGGCGAACTTATTGGTGTGCCCACCATGGCCAGTGCGGGCGAGGATGGCGAAGTCGTTGATTGTCGACCTGTAGTTGACACAAACAAAGACGGCAAAGTTGACGACCGTGATGAATGTAAGCCCATTGGCGGATTTCTTAATCTTCTCTCCCCTATTGATCGTGCTACTTCACTACTTAATGCCACCGACATGACCCGCTCAAGTGACCCCGCAGCATTTGTTCCTCCAAACAATCAAGCGCAGAGAATGCTGAATGCCGTCAACAAAGAACGTGAGCGAGAGAATATTGCTCCCTTGACTTGGTGCCGCAACCTCGCAACAGCAGCAACATCTCACGCACAAGACATGGCAAAGCGCGGCTATTACGAGCACGACACTCCAGAAGGTCTAGACCCATCTGATCGCGCAGAAAGATCTGGTTACGGAGGTGGAGCTGGCGAGAACATCGCCGCCATGCAAAGGTCAGTCGTTGAGGTAATGGATGCTTGGATGAACTCGGAAGGACATCGAGAGAACCTCCTTGACTCGTCGTACCTTCATTTTGGTTTCGGTATCGCCCGCGGCCGATACAACGGCATGACTGGTTACTTCTGGGTTCAGAATTTCGGCCTCAATGGCACTTGCTGACGGTCCCGTAGCGATTCGCTATGCGAACACGGCGGTGTCTTCGAATGGATTGTTCCATTCAGACGTCATTGAGATTCTGACGCGCACGAACTAGTTGCCCTCTTGTCGATGGGTGTCGGTATTCCGACAGTCGACGGCGGGGAGAGTGTCTTTTGAAAAGTGTCGGTATCCCACCAAGTTTGTATCCGAATTCCTGCATGACGGCATCCCGACAATTTTTTTGAGAGGGTCCCCGATTCATCCGTCGGAATACCACCACTTTGCACGAAAAGACCAGCCTCTGTTTTGTTTGCGTACACTCATCTTTACCAAGCTGGCGAGAATGGCACGAAAGCCCTGGCGGCTCTGCAGCCGTAGAAACGGAAGTGGAAGTCCAGGGCTTTCCCTTTTCCCGAAACAACTACGATGAAACCCGTGAGCGGCAACAACGGCATCAACAGCACAAACCACAAGAAAACCGTCATTAGAAATGCACGCCTTGTTGACGGCTCCGGCACTCCAGAAACAACTGCCGACGTCACCTTCCAAGACGGCATCATCACCGCAATCGACCCTGCGACAAAAGCCCCCACCGCGCACGCACACCGCGTCATCGACGCAGACGGTCTTCTTCTCACACCAGGCTGGGTAGACATCCACACCCACTACGACGCGCAAGCCACATGGGATCCATGGCTCACACCATCTAGTTGGCACGGCGTCACCACCGCTGTCATGGGTAACTGTGGCGTGGGGTTTGCACCCGCGCAAGAAGACCGTCACGAATGGCTCATTGAATTGATGGAAGGTGTTGAAGACATCCC
>CAIVDG010000365.1 GCA_903904615.1 uncultured Acidimicrobiaceae bacterium
GACCAAGTCGTTGCAGATTTCGATGCGCTTCGAGCAGATCCGAAAGCTTGGAAGACATACAGCGAAGAGTTCGCAGCAGTTGATGGTGTGACCCCCGATGCCACATTCTCGTAGGTACCCACAACCTGGCGAGATCTGGATGACAGATTTTGGTCTCCCTCATCCTCACGAACCGGCCGGTCGACGTCCCGCTGTCATTGTTGGGCCAATCACTTCTCGCGCAACAAATCTTCCATTCGTCTTTGCTGTTCCACTCACTACTCGACTTCGAAACTCTGTCTGCCACATTGAAGTGCAGCCCAACAAGGAAAATGGACTCGCTGCTGTTAGCTCGGCGCAATCTGAACTTGTCAGGTCAGTCTCACGAGAGCGCTGCGTTGAGCAATTGGGAATCATCGACAACGAAAGTTGGGCGGCAATCCGCGAGTCAATTAAGACTCTGTTCCGATTCCAATAGTGCTAGCGAGAAAGAGAGCGGTCTTTCAAGACCGGCAGAGTCATTGGCTCTACGCAGCCCACGTCCACTCCGCGCATCAATGCACCAGCCGTTACTTCGCGCATCACATCACCCAGTGCATCATCGGGCTTCCACCTGTTGTTCACTGCGCCCATGTCGGCTTCAACAATCCCCGCCATTCCAACACGGCGATACACATCAATCAACATGGCTATCTCCACGCCATAGCCCGTCACAAAACTCAGACTCTTTGCTAACTCCGCACGAATAGCTACCTGGCCACTCAATGGCTGACTCAAATCTGCCAACTCCGCAGCCACCGTGCGCAACAACGGTCGGCCTACTTCTTCTGTCACTCGCCCACCAGGCACCGCGCGCGACACACCATGTTCATCAACGCGAACAAAGCCGCCCTTCACAAACTGCACACCATCGCGAGCAATTGGCGCCACTAAAGCCTGCACATGTGACAGCGAGATGTTCCCCAGGTCAGCATCAAGAAACACAAACCAGTCGGCATCTACCGTGCGGGTTCCACGAAACAGCGAATCGCCTTTGCCCAACACGGGGCCAAGTTCGGGAAACAACGACGGCACATGCAACACCTGAACACCGGCATCGCGAGCAACAGATGCAGTGTTATCAGTAGAGCCGCCATCAAGCACGTAGGCGCTGTGCACTAGGCCGGCATCAAGCGCCTCGCGCGCCACCACGGCAGTGCGGGCAATTCCTACTTCTTCATTCAGAGCAGGAATAAGAAGAGCAATGTGCATTACGACAACGACACGTGCGCAACAAGACCATCAATAGGTCCGCGCGGATACACGCCGTATGCAGGAAGTCTGTTGCGCCACTGCGATGGGCAATGTTCTGGCGCCACTTCATACAATGGCTCCAACACAAAACGACGCTCTGCAAAACGCGGATGCGGAACAATTAGTTCTTCAGAGTTAATAGTGACATCGTCGTAGAACAACAAATCAAGGTCCAACGTGCGAGGACCCCAACGCTCAATGCGCACGCGGTGTGCTTCTGCTTCAATCTGCAAAAGTCGACGCAACATCGCATACGGGTCAAGGTCTGTGTCAATCACGGCCACCATGTTCAGGTACGGGCCTTGATTATCGGGGCCACCTACTGGGTCAGTTTCAAACACTTGCGACTGTGCAACAACATTCGACAAGCGCTCCAAACCGAAACGCAGATACGCCACGCGGTCGCCCAAGTTGGAACCCAACGCAACAATTGCACGGTGACGAGCGGGGATCTTCATGTCCACCCGACTGCGCACAATACGTACTGCGGTGGAATCTAAGTTCTCCGCAATAGGCGGGCGCAACTTTGTGAGTCGCACGTCGGCTACTTCCACATGGTCGAACTGCAAACAGCGCTCGGCGATGCGAGCCACCAAGCGCTCCAGCAACACATCGCTCGACGTTCGTACAACCTCTGACACTGCCTCGGCAATAGCGCCATAGTTGGCGGTGTCGACCAAGTTGTCGGTCAGGCCTGCTTCGGCAAGGTCTACCTCTAAGTCAATGTCCACCTGTATGGGCTGCTCGCCTTCGCGTTCATGAGGAAGAACCCCCACCAATGC
>CAIVDG010000366.1 GCA_903904615.1 uncultured Acidimicrobiaceae bacterium
GAACACCCACTTTGTTCAATGCACTGAACAAATCGTCGGAGTTCCATTCAGCAAGTTTCTCCAACAAATACGGGCGTAGTTCTTCGCGATTCTTTGTGCGGTCGGCGTTAATGGCAAAACGTGGATCCTTTGCGACATCTTCGAGACCCAACACTCCACACAATGCGTGGAACTGCTTGTCATTACCTGCAGCAATGATGAGGTCGCGATCCTTTGTTGGTAACGCTTCATACGGGAACAAGCTGGGGTGTGCATTGCCCATGCGGAACGGGACAACTCCCGCTGCGGTGTACGCCGCTGTTTGATTCACCAAACCAGACATTGCCGATGACAACAAGTTGACTTCGACGTGTTGACCGCGTCCAGTTTGCGCACGTTGATTCAACGCAGCAAGAACGCCAATGGTTCCGTGCAAGCCTGCCATTACGTCAAAGACGGAGATTCCGGCGCGGAAGGGAGGACCATCGGGCTCACCCGTGAGGCTCATGAGTCCCGATACTGCTTGCACAATGAGGTCATACCCGGGAAGCCACGCGCCTTCTGCGGTTCCGAAACCGCTGATGGACAGATACACAAGGCTGGGGTTATCAACAGAAACAGATTCATAATCCAGGCCGAACTTTTTCAGACCGCCTACTTTGAAGTTCTCTAAGCAAATGTCTGCCTTGCTCACCAGTTTCTTTACGAGAGCGAGGTCATCGGGGTTTCCGAAATCCAGAACAACCGACTTCTTATTGCGGTTAATGGACATGTAATAGGTGGCGACTCCGTCTTTCGTGGGTGGTACCCATGTGCGGGTGTCATCACCAGCAGAACTTTCCACCTTGATCACCGTTGCGCCCATGTCTGCCAGCAGCATGGAGCAATACGGACCAGCGAGCACGCGTGAGAGGTCGGCAACCAGTAATCCGTCAAGCGGTTTGGCCATATTCTGAGAGGAGTTCATTTTGTAGGTCACTTTCCGTGGTGAAACGATGGGCGATAAGACTTTTGGAAGGCACTGCTGATGACACGCGAACGCAATGAAGGCGACTTTGTAGAAGCGTTGTCGCGCGGGCTGAGTGTGATTCGTGCGTTCTCTACTTCGCACCTTGCATTAACAGTGACCGAAGTTGCCGAAGTAACAGATCTGGCGCGACCGACCGCACGACGTTTGTTGCTCACGCTAGAGAATTTGGGGTACGTGCGTTCTTCGGATGGCGTGTACACATTGACTCCCAAAATTCTTGAGCTGGGGATGTCGTACATCAACGCGCAAGGAATGTGGGACATTGCACAACCGCACCTTGCTGCACTCGTTGCGCAAACGCATGAATCCAGTTCCATGTCACAGTTGGACGGTAGCGACATTGTGTACACAGCTCGAGTGCCGGTCGCAAAAATAATTGGATTGTCCGTGCACATTGGTACACGTTTCCCTGCCGTTGCTACTTCGATGGGCCAAGTGTTGTTGGCCGATCTTTCAACAAAAGAACTTGACGCCGCATTGAAAGCACCGTCGCTGTCGCGCGTTGTTCCACGCGTGCGACCATCGCGCAAAGAGATTGATACTGCGTTAGCCGAAGTACGTACACGTGGCTGGGCAATGTCTGACGAGCGTTTGTCATTTGGCATTCGCTCTGTTGCCGCGCCGGTACGCGATGCGCAAGGAAAAGTTATTACAGCGGTAAATGTCACGGTGAATGCTGCAGAAACTTCTATTGCTGAATTAAAGAAGTCGCATTTGCCGTTGTTGTTGAAGACAGCCGAGGCAATCACAGCCGACTTCACGCGCATTTCGTTGTTGCCAACAACAGAACCGCTGCAGCCGTAACTCATTGTGTTACTTCCCCACTTCAGTGAGGTGGGTCTCTAACAAGAACTGGGCGGTTTCGTCCGGCGCCGAGAAAAACGGTGAGTGGTCGGCGTTGAGTTCTACTGAGTGCTTAGCCCACGATGCACGCAGACGTTGCTGATCTAACTGAACAGCCCGATCATCTGTGCACACCACATAACTGCTGGGAACAGTGATCCACGCTGGGTTTTCCATTGGTTCAACAGGAATCTCGCTACGCATTGTTCGCCTGTATTGCATGGCGAGTCGCGCCAGAGATTTTGGGCTGCGGTGAAACAAGAAGTCGTATGCGCCTTCGGTCAATGACAGTTCGCCGTCATCAGCAATCTGTAGACAACTGCGAAAGTCTGGGTTGCCCCACTTTGGCGACAGTTCTGTTTGCGATTCACCAAGCGCAGGCATGCGTGCAGCCACATACACAAGGTGTTGTGCATTGTGTGCAGCTGCCGACACCGTGATGCCGGTGTAGCTGTGCGACACAACGGTGACACCGCGATCGCACAGTTCATTCACCTTGTTTCGTACTACTTCAACATCGTCTGCCAACGATGTGAAGGGCAGTTCAATGGCGTGACAATCCACCCCGTTTCGAGACAGTCTCTCGATGACCGGGACCCATGTCCATCCGGAAAAGAATGATCCGTGAACAAAGAGA
>CAIVDG010000367.1 GCA_903904615.1 uncultured Acidimicrobiaceae bacterium
GCGACCCCGGAGCGGCCGTGAACTTCACCATTAACGAAGGCGACACCATGTCGTCTGTTGCATCACGGCTCGATGCCGACGGAATTATCTCCAATGCCACCTTGTTCCGCTGGTATGCGTCCACAAGGGGAGATGTCACTTTGGTGCCCGGGTACTACGCGTTGAAGCCTGGCGATAACGCGGGCAACATCATTGAGGCATTGTCAACACCGCCTGCGCAAACGTTTGTTTCTGTCACATTCCCCGAGGGAATGACCATTGCACAAATGGGCGAGCGTCTGTCGTCAAAGCTCACATTCATGTTTCAAGCAGATTTCGTTGCTGCGGCTACCGATGGGAGCATCGTGTCCGACCTTCTGCCAAAGGGGGTGACATCGCTAGAAGGATTGCTTTTCCCCGACACGTATCAAGTTTCTGGCGACGGTTCCGAGGCGCGCGTTGTGTCCACCATGGCCGGCATGATGCAACGTGTCGCACGACAGGTCGATTTGAAATCTGGCGCCAAGATTCGCGGCTTCTCTCAGTATCAAATTCTGATTATCGCGTCCCTCATTGAGCGCGAAGCAAAGGTTCCAGAAGATCGCGCAAAAATTGCGCAAGTCATCTATAACCGCCTTGCCGAGAAGATGAAATTAGAAATCGACGCAAGCGTGAAGTACGGCCTCGACCCGTCAATGTCGTGGACAGACATGAAAGCCACCGATCATCCGTACAACACATACATCTATCCAGGTTTGCCCCCCACACCCATTGCCAACCCGGGGCGTGCATCTATTCAGGCTGCACTTGCGCCAGCAGGGGCTCCATCTAAAACAGACGAGGCGTGTGTTGGGCTACCAGCCGGAGAGAAGTGTCGGTATTTGTATTACGTCCTTGCAGACAAAACAGGACGACACGTGTTTGCCACCACGTATGAACAACATCTCGCAAACATTGAGAAGTCGCGAGCAGCAGGAGTGCTTCCGTGACATCGACACACCCGCTTCTCGGTGCGGTCGTTGGCACACCCGTGTCTCATTCATTGTCTCCGCACCTCTATGCGGCGGCATTTCAAGAACTTGGAATTGTTGGGAGCTATCAAGCAATTGAGTGCGATGCCACATCGCTTCCGCAGGTATTCCGCGAATTAGTTCAGCAAGGCATTAGGGCATTGTCGGTCACCATGCCATTGAAAGAATCGGTCATGTCTGTTCTTTCATCTCTCGACGAAGACGCTGTCCTTTTGAACGCGGTGAACTGTGTGTCTTTCAACGGTGACGAGTCGGTTGGGCACAACACCGATGGAGACGGGTGCTGTGATGCACTTGCCGAACAAGGTGGTGCAGACCTGGTCGACGCACATGCGGTGGTGTTGGGTGCAGGCGGAACTGGTCGCTCTGTTGCTCTCGCACTTGGTCGGCGTGGTGCGCACGTGGCAATCATCAACCGAACGCAGTCTCACACCGACTCTCTCATTGCTCGACTTGAGCCCGCTATTACGGCGTCCGGCGGATCAGTGCGAAGTGGTTCGTTAGCCGATGTTCGTTCGGCATCCGTGGTGGTTAACACCACATCGGTCGGCATGAATTCCACCGAGACCCCAGTACCAACAGATGTTCTTCATGCTGGACTTGTGGTGCTCGATGCCGTGTATCAGCCCATGACAACTGCGCTACTTACAGCAGCCCAGACTGTTGGTGCCACAACGGTCGATGGTTTATGGATGCTGATTCAGCAGGCGCGACGGCAGTGCGAACTGCAATTTGGGGCAAAACCTTCGGCACGTGCCTTGCGAGAGGCCGCAGAACGCGAACTTGTGCGTCGCCACAAGTAGCCTTTCCTCTGTGCTTAGGTACCTCACAGCTGGCGAATCTCACGGACGGGCTCTCACCGTCATTGTTGAAGGCTTGCCTGCTGGTCTTCCCATTTTGGCCGAACACATTGAAAACGACCTCGCTCGTCGACGATTGGGATACGGACGCGGACCGCGCCAACGATTCGAAAAAGACGTCATCACGCTTGTGGGTGGAGTGCGCCATGGTCGGACACTTGGCTCTCCTGTTGCAATTGAAATTCAGAACTCTGAATGGTTCCGCGGGGATAAGTGGCACGAAGAGATGTCTCCCGAACCTGGTGCAACAAAGACACCGCTCACACAGCCACGCCCAGGTCACGCCGACCTTGTGGGGATGCAAAAGTACGGTTTCACCGATGCTCGTGATGTTCTCGAACGCGCAAGTGCACGCGAGACTGCGGCGCGAGTAGCAGCCGGAGCGTTGGCTAAGCAGTTGCTGTCGCACATTGGTGTGGGCGTGCTCAGTCATGTTGTGCAAATTGGTTCAGCGCGTGCATCGCGTGAAGTTCTGCCTGCAATGTCCGACCTCGACGCCATCGATGCGTCCGAAGTGCGCTGTTTCGATGCCGCAGCAGAGGCGGCAATGATTACCGCCATCAAAGAAGCAGCAAAAGAAGGCGACTCTCTTGGCGGCATTGTGGAAGCAATCGCATATGGCGTGCCCATCGGCCTCGGAAGCCACGTTCACTGGGACCGCAAGATCGACGCGTTACTCGCACAAGCTGTCATGAGCATTCAGGCAGTGAAGGGCGTAGAGATCGGCGACGGTTTCGAAGTATCTGGCCTTCGCGGAAGCGAATCTCACGACCCCATTCATTGGGATGCCGTCAATCGCAAGTACGTACGAGAGGGCCACCGTTCTGGTGGAACCGAAGGTGGCATAACTACAGGTGAACCACTCATTGTGCGAGCAGCAATGAAGCCATTGGCCACATTGAACAAGCCATCGCTAAAGACGGTCGATACGGTCACCAAAGAAGAGACCGTCAGCTTCAAAGAACGCACCGACGTCACCGCGGTTCCGGCGCTTGGCGTAGTTGTTGAGACAATGGTCGCACTTGTTTTGGCAGCCGAAGCTCAGCGCAAGTTTGGTGGAGACTCGTTGTCCGAATTCGTTCGTAATGCGGCGGCCTTCGAGGCCACACTGGAGTCGTGACCACTCCGCGCATCATTGTTCTCGTCGGTCTGATGGGAACTGGCAAGACAACTATTGCGCGTGGACTCGCTCAACACTTTGGTGCCGACTGTCTCGACACGGACAAACTCGTTGAATCGAGTGCTGGAAAATCCGTGCGGGACATTTTTTCCCATGATGGTGAAGATGCGTTTCGTACGCTCGAATCTGATGTGTTGGCGCAATGTCTTCGGTCCCCGGGCCCAGTTGTAGTGGCAGGTGCAGGTGGCATCGTGGTGCGTGAAGAGAACAGGGCCATGTTGAATAATGCGCGGTCAGATGGAGACATCGCCGTGGTGTGGCTCCATGCCCGTCCCGAAGTGTTGGTGGCGCGCACCGTGAAGGGCAACCATCGCCCCTTGCTTGATAATGATCGCGAAGGAACTCTGCGTTCTATGGCGACGGAACGTGCTCCTTTGTATGGCGAAGTCGCCGATGTCGTAGTCGACGTGTCCGATCGCTCCGCAGAATCGGTTATTTCGCTCATCATCGAGTCAATTGATGTGCCAGAAGGGGAGAGGCGCGGTAGTAATGAGTGAGATGAATCAGGTCACTGTCAGCCTTGGGGATCGCTCGTATCCCGTATTGGTCGGACGAAACGTTCTCCATCACACGGCGTCGCTACTTCCGGCTTCAGCACGGCGTGTTGCTGTCGTCACGCAAGAGGGAATTCCGGCTCACTACATTCCCGAGTTTCCGGGCCTCAGTGTTTCTGTGCACACCATCGGCGTGGGAGAAGACAATAAGTCCCTCACCACCATCGCGTCTTTGTGCAGCGAGTTTGCTCAACACGGTCTGACCCGCTCCGATGTTGTCGTTGGTGTCGGAGGTGGAATGGTCACCGACGTTGCCGGATTCGCTGCAGCGTCGTATCACCGCGGTATTCCCGTCGTACATGTAGCAACAAGCTTGTTGGCAATGATCGATGCGGCAGTGGGTGGCAAGACTGGTGTCAATATTCCCGAAGGGAAA
>CAIVDG010000368.1 GCA_903904615.1 uncultured Acidimicrobiaceae bacterium
AACATGCAACAACGTGATGCCAACTGTTTCGGAACCCTTCACTTCGGGAACCAAGATGACGGAACGGCCATCTTTGCGTCCACGTGCCACCAACAATTCTTGTTCAGCAGCAACTCGACGCTTTGTACCCACCAAGTGCGAATTGCCGTCCACACGAGAAGACAACTGCAGTGCAATTCCTCCGCGTTCAACAATGGCGATAGTGGCGGTTCCTGATTGTGGGTCTCCTTCAATGGAGTACCGCGTGAAACCCACAACCGATTCAACTGCTGGGTCAAGCGCAGCGAGAACCTTCAGTGTTTCGTATGGCAGTTGTTCACGTGCAGCGCCAGCATCGACAACTGCGCGGACAAGCGCACGGTCCAGCAAGCCTTCTTCGCTGCGAGAAATTCCAACAGTGACAGTTTTTGCTTGATGCTTGATGGCGTCAATGGGGCGAGTGAGCTCATCGATTCCGCGTGTGAGCGCTGCCAACAAGTCGTCCAACAACACAGCGGGAGATGACACACGACCCGTTTCGCGTTGGTACGCCTGCAGAGGGTGTGGCCCGGTGACAATGCGCAACAACGACACAATGCGCACAGCAGTCGATGCTTCGAGGTTGCCGTCGTATTGACCAGTATGAAGTGCGGAATAGAAATGTTGCGCAACCGACACAATGTCTCGCTCAATTCGACGCAAGGCGTCGTCGCCCGTGCCGCCACGCCCAACAATGACTTCCACCACTTCGCGTAATTGGCGCAAGGGTCGGGCAAGTTCATCGATAGCGAGAGCTGCTTCGTAACCGAAGAGATGACCAGCCATGGAGGACAACACAAAAGCGATGGCAGGGTCCGATTCTGGAACTGCAATAACGGCTGCTGCAGATTCAAAACGAGTTTCACCTTCGGTGGCAATCACAATGGGAATGGCCTTGTGTGCCTTAAAGATGGCGACTTCTTTGGCCACGTCGGTGGCTGTGCCTTCTGACAATCCGGCAGCACACACAAGAATCATTGGTTCACACGACAAGTCGATGTGTTTCTTGTCTTCGGTGACATCGCACGAGATGGACTTGTAACACAGTTCTGACAATTTGATGCGAACTTCGTGCGCCGCAACGGTGTTGGGGCCGTTACCCACAACAGCCCAATATCTGCGTGCGGGGGCATAGCGCCGAGCAATTGCCCCAATCTCGGAACGCTGCGCAATGACTGCCTGCATTGCTTCAGGCATTGACAACAACGACAACAGAATGCGATGCATGCGATCAGCATCGACATGGCCAGTAGCCCGCGCGATAGCGCACGACAAGATTGCGCCCGCTGCAACTTGTGCATAGAACGCCTTGGTGCTGGCGACGCTCATCTCAACGTCGCGACCGTCGGATGTGTAATACACACCATGTGCTTTGCTTGCCAGTTCGCTTCCCCGGCGGTTCACAATGGCCAACACAGCGGCGCCACGTGATGCAACAAGGTCCACAGTTCGGTTGGTGTCGGTAGTAGTTCCGCTTTGGCTTACGGCAATGACCAACATGTCAGACATGTCGGCTTCCATTGCGAAACCAGACAGTTCTGTTGCTGTAAGAGCTTCCACATGGATGGAAGACCCAAGCAACGAGGTGAGAACTGGAACAAGAGATGTGCCAGCAACAGCAGCTGTTCCCTGACCAATAACGCGTATGCGTGTGATGGAACCATTAGCCAAACGATCACGAACTGCCTGCGGCAGTGTCAGTTCGTCGAGATCGGGCACCAGAAGCCCACCGACTTCGTCGGTGCGCCCACGAATGGTCTTGCGGAAACTGCGTGGCGCTTCACCAATTTCTTTCAACAAGAAATGTGGGGAGTCTCCGCGGTCGATATCGCGAGTAGTCACTTCAGCGGTGGCAACAACTTCTTGCGTCAATGGAATTGGTGTGCCGTCGTAGGAGAACATGCGAACACCGTCGAGAGTGCCAGCAGCATGACCCAAGAGCTGAACAACTTGACCACGTGTTGATGGCTGATCGGCAACCAACGGAGTTTCGCCATCGAGACGAATGAAGTGGACGGTCTCTTCTACGGTTCCGTACGGTTCGCTGGCAACAATGAATCGATCTTCTGCCAATCCCACATACAAGCCTTGACCACTTCCGTACAACGCCAAATACATGTTGTCTGGTTCGTCTGCTGCGCAGTATCCGATGGCAACAGAGCCTTCAAACTGTGTGACCGCGTTCAAGAATGCTTGCAAGGTTGTTGATCCAGACGAACGACCACGGTCGACCAGTGCGGGAATGACCTTTGCATCTGTTGTGATGGGATCGGCAAAACGCAAATTATGGCGTGCCTTCAGGTCTGCGTGATTGTCGACGTCTCCGTTCAATACGGCGACCGAGACCAGGTCTTGCGCAGACGACAGTTCTTCGCCATTCACCGGGTGGGCGTTGGGTTCAGAGATAATGCCCACACTCGCCCACCGTGTGTGACCCAGCACCGATGTGCGAGCTCCTTCAATTGCGAGGACCCGTCGCAACACATCGTCACTTGCAAGTGACTCGCGCATGTGGCGCGTGTTGTCACCAAGTTCACCAATTTCTGCGGCTGCCTTGTACACAAACACCACGGTGTTGCCAGAATGACGAACACTCTTGTCTGTGAACAACGGATCTGTGGAGCGTTCTGTGACAGCCTGCGCAATGTCTGCAGGAAGTGACGGAACCGTGACAAGAACACTGATGCCCGCTGAGTCTCGACCACGAACTTCCATGCGATCAATGGCTGACAATGCCTGCTGAATGCTGAGGTAACCCGCCAGCGATGACACCGACGCATTTCGGCCAGCAAGCGCATGCACGGCATCGGCTGTACGCAAACGATCGCGTCGCAATGCCCACGACGCATCTTTCACACGCGACAACGCAGACGCTTGGGCATCGAGTGTGATCGTGTCAGCGTGTAAAGCGTCGATGCGACGCTCTTCTGCATCGGCCATGGCGTCGATGATGTCGAGTCGAGACACAATGTCGGATGCCAGCGACAGGTTGCCAGCAAGCGCTTGAATACCTGCATCGCCACGCAGTAACTGGTCTGCGGCCATGAGGGCATCGGCCACATCGCGCACATTGGTTCCGGCAGCGACGGCCGCATCGAGCAACTGAAGAATGTCAGCGCGAGACGGTGCAGTACGGGTTCCTGGCTTGGGGAGGATTCCGATAATTCCGCACATAGTGAAAGGTTACGACAGTGAGGACTGCCGCTAGTGCGCACCCTCTATTGCGCCACCGTGAACTGCAATAAGTGCAGCAGCGAGATGCAAAGCGGTGGTTTTTGCCACTTCTTCATCCACTGCTTCCACCATGACACGCACCAAAGGTTCGGTACCCGACGGACGAACAAGAACACGTCCTGAATCACCGAGAGACTCCTCTACTGCTTCAATTGCCAATGCAATATCGGCAACGGGATCGTGCACTTTCTCTTCGGTTCGTACATTGACCAACACTTGTGGATACGACTGCATGATGGTGGCCGCTTCATCAAGTGATGTTTGCGTACGCCCCAAGTATTCACACAAGATGAGTGCAGCTACTAACCCGTCTCCCGTCGTTGCATGAGCACGATGAATAATGTGACCACTTTGTTCGCCACCAAGCACAAAGTCGTACTCCTCTAATGCGGACAACACGCTACGGTCTCCCACTGGCGTGACAACAACATCGATACCCAATTCATCCATTGCACGATGGAAACCAACGTTGGTCATGACCGTGACAGCGAGGCCTTTGTTGCGCAGCAATCCGCGTTGCACAGAATCTGATGCGGCAATAGCCATGATGAAATCTCCATCGACCACCATGCCAGATGCGGTGACCGCCATCAGTCGATCTCCGTCGCCATCAAATGCGATTCCAATGTCGGCACGTTCTTGCAGTACGCGCGCGATGAGACCATCTACATGAGTGGCCCCACATGCATCGTTGATGTTGCGACCATTTGGTTGGTCGTTCATTGACACCACGGTTGCTCCGGCGGCCTGAAATACCTGTGGTGCAACGTGAGACATTGCACCGTTGGCGTTATCTAACACCACAACGAGACCACTCAAAGATGCACCCACAATGTTGAGGCGATGCGCGGCGTATTCCTCCACCACGGATGCGGCATCGTGTTCTGTTCCCAGCGCAACGGGAGCCGGCTCTGCAATCAGGGCATGCCACACGCGTTCAATCTCAATTTGATCTGCATCACTTAACTTGGAACCACCAGAAGCAAACACTTTGATGCCGTTGTCGGTCCATGGGTTGTGCGATGCGGTCACCGCTATTCCCACCCACTCGTGTCGTTCGGCAGCAAATGCAACTGCAGGAGTTGGCGCAATGCCCAAAAGGTGTACAGGGGTGCCTTCTGCGGCACAGCCATCAACAATTGCTTGCTGCAGCACTACGCCACTTTCACGCGTATCTCTACCTACAACAACAGCCGTTGGTTGCAATACACGTACAACGGCGCGCGCGAGGTCACGTGAAAGTGCAGGAGTGAGTTCGTCGAGAGCGACTCCACGGACACCGTCGGTACCGAAGTGAAGCATGATGGTTCCTTACGCGACTGCGCAGAGCGCAGCGCACACGCGAATCAGCGCTTGGTGAACTGTGGCGCCTTACGCGCCTTCTTGAGGCCGTACTTCTTGCTTTCCTTGCGACGTGCGTCGCGAGTAAGAAGACCGGCCTTCTTCAGAGCAGGACGTGACTCTGGGTCGAGCTCGATAAGTGAGCGTGCAATTGCCATACGCAATGCACCTGCTTGACCATTAACGCCACCACCAAAGATGTTTGCGGAAATGTCGAACGATGTTTCACGATCGGTGACGCGAAGAGCCTCGGTAACAACCATGCGCTGTGTTGCGGTTGGGAAGTACACCTCGATGGGCTTGCCATTAACGGTGATTGTTCCGGTGCCTGCGCGAAGAACGGCGCGTGCCACTGCTTCTTTACGACGACCAGTTGTTTGTGTGAGAGGTGCGTTAGCCACGATGACTCCTAAGTAGATCAGCGAGCCTTGGCGGCGCTGAGATCGAGAACGACGGGGGACTGTGCTGCATGCGGATGCTCTGCACCTGGGTACACCTTGAGCTTCTTTACCATCTGACGACCAAGTGGTCCCTTTGGCAACATGCCTGCAACGGAACGCGTGATTGCGTCGGCTGGCTTACGGTTCAAAAGGTTTTGGTATGTCTCGCTCTTCAGACCACCTGGGTAACCGGAGTAGGTGTACACCATGTTCTTTTCTGCTTTGCCAGATGTCATGACGATCTTTGATGCGTTGATGATGATGACGTGGTCACCCATGTCCATGTGTGGTGCAAAAACTGGCTTGTGCTTGCCGCGCAAGATGCGCGCAACTTCTGTGCAGAGACGACCAAGAACTAGGCCTTCGGCATCGACGATGTGCCAGGCGCGTTGTACTTCGCTTGCTTTCGGTGAATAGGTACGCATGAGACTTCCTTAGTGGGGGCCTTTCGGGGCCGCCGGACCCCAAATAGGGGGCTTAGTAAGGATAGGGGCGTTTTCTGCCCTACGGCAACCGAAAAAATGGGATACCCGTCAGACAATGATGAGAGAACTCCCGCAGAATTGCAGGCTTTCTAGGGGTGGACTCGTTCGCCGTCGTAGCCCACGTCCCACAGCACCAAGCCCTGGGGTGGGGCCACGGGTGAGCCGTGATTTCTGTTGCCCGCCAGCATGACAGCTCTGGTGTCGCTGGCGGGGCGCTTGCCCAGGCCCACGTCCACCAAAAAGCCCACCAGGCTGCGCACCATTTGGTGGCAAAAGGCATTGGCGCGAATCTCGAACACCACCATGCCCTCCCCTTCATCTCGCCAGGTGGCGTTGAAGACGTATCGGTTCATTGACGCTTCGGGTTCACCGTCTGGCGTGTCGGGCTTGCGGCAAAACGCAGCGAAGTTGTGTTCGCCAATGATTGCGTCAGACGCCAAGTTCATGAGTTGAACCGATAGGGGCCGCCACACATGCCACGAACGATCTAGCAACATGGGATTGGGTTGCGCATCGTTCCACACCGTGTACCTGTAGCGACGCCACGTTGCACTACGGCGCGCGTCAAAGTGTTCATCAACCCATTGCGCATCTGTTACTGAAATGTGTGGTGCGCACATGCTGTTCACGCTGCGTATCAGCGTGTTGAGGTTGGTGTCGCTTGGCAAATCACACGACACCACTTGAGCGCGTGCATGCACACCTGCATCGGTTCGACCTGCAGTGCTGATGCCGATGGATGTTTGTGTAATGACGTTCAACGCATTCACTAACTCACCTTCAACAGTGACTACGTCGTTGTTGATAGCAAAGCCATGAAAATGTGCGCCGTGATACGACACATGCAAACGGGCCCGCCGTGTGGCGGGCCCGTTCATTACGTTTTCTTCCGGTTCCATGACCGGTGGAACTATCGCACCAGTTCGATGCGCGCCATTGGCGCAGCGTCACCCTGGCGGGTTCCGAGCTTCAAGATGCGTGTGTATCCGCCATTGCGTGCCATGTAGGCAGGCGCAATTTCGTTCACAAGCTTGTTGGTCATTTCCTTGTCACCGAGGTAACCCTGAATTTGGCGGATGCGGTGAATACGCATTGGGCCTTCTTCTTGGGCTTTCTTTGCCTTGGTGATGAGCTTTTCAGCAATAGGACGCAATGCCTTTGCCTTTGCTTCAGTGGTGGTGATTCCCTCTGCAGCGAACAGCGATGCCGCCATGTTTGCCATGAGCAGACGCTGATGCGCAGCACTTCCGCCAAAGCGGGGGGCGCGACGTGGTGTTGCCATTGTGGTGCTCCTTGAGTTCCGAAATTATGCGCGCAGCGAGAGGCCGCGCTCATCCAATTTCTGGATGATTTCGTCGAGGCTCTTCTGGCCAAAGTTGGTGATGTTCAAAAGATCGTCGGTGCTCTTCAGAAGAAGTTCGCCGATGGTGTTGATCTGTCCGCGCTTGAGGCAGTTGCGTGGGCGCTCGCTGAGATCGAGATCTTCAATAGGAAGGTCGAGGTCTGGCACGCCAACGTTTGCGCCGATTGGTTCGCTGAGTTCAAGTGCCTGTGGCTCTTCTGACAACGTTGCAATGAGATCGACAAGCGAACGCAATGTTGCTGCTGCAGATGCAAGAGCTTCACGTGGAGAAATTGAACCATCGGTCTCAATGTCGAGAATGAGGCGGTCGTAGTTGGTGCTTTGCGCAACGCGAGTTGGCTCTACATCGAACATGACGCGACGCACTGGCGAGAAGATTGCGTCGATGGGGATGACTCCGATGACGCGGCTTTCTGCATCACGGTCGGTGGACATGTATCCGCGACCGCGCTCGATGGTGATGTCGAAACCAAGTTGTGCGCCGGCATTCAATGTTGCGAGGTGCAGTGATGGGTTCAAGATTTCAATGTCGGCGGTTGTTTGAATGTCGCCGGCCTTGAAGCTTGATGGTCCCTTTGCATCAACGCGAAGAACTACTGGCTCGTCGCTTTGAGAAACAACAACAACATCCTTCAGGTTCATGATGAGTTCAGTGATGTCCTCGGTCATGCCCTTGATGGTGGTGAACTCGTGCTCTACACCGTCGAACTTGACGGTGGTGATTGCTGCACCAGGAATAGACGACAGCAATGTACGGCGCAACGAGTTACCAATGGTGTGGCCGAAGCCTGGCTCGAGTGGGCCGACAGCAAAACGCTGGCGTGTTGGATGGTCGTCGCCGATTGCTTCGACTGAAGGACGTTGGATGACAAGCATGGTGCTCTCCTATGAAACGGCTGTGAAAATTACTTGGAGTAAAGCTCAACGATGAGCTGCTCGCGGACGGGTACGTCGATGTGTTCGCGCTGTGGAAGATCGCGCACGGTGACTTGCTTGTCACCGGCTTCGAGCCAACCAACGAGTGAACGATCGAGTGTGTCGATGTTGTGCTGGATCTGAATCATTTCTTTTGCCTTAGGCGACAAAGAAATAACTTGACCACGCTTTACGCGGTATGACGCAATGTCAACGCGCTTGCCATCGACGTAGATGAGGCCGTGGTTAACGAACTGGCGAGCCTGCGGACGGGTGGAACCCCAACCTGCACGGAACACCACGTTGTCGAGACGCTGTTCAAGAAGACGCAACAAGTTTTCGCCGGTTGGACCTGCAAGACGGTTTGCTTCTTCGTATGTACGACGGAACTGACGCTCGAGAACGCCGTAGATGTACTTCGCCTTTTGCTTTTCCTGCATCTGTGCGAGGTACTCAGAACCTGCGTTACGACGACGTGTACGACCGTGTGCACCTGGTGGGAATGGACGACGATCGAGAGCCTTTGAGCCCTTCGCGTTTTCGAAAATGTTTGTGTTGAGGCGACGCGAAATGCGCACCTTCGGTCCGGTGTAACGGGCCATGATTAGCTCCTCCGACGCTTCGGCTGACGGCAACCGTTGTGCGGTACCGGGGTGACGTCCTTAATGCCTGACACTTCAATGCCAACGTTCTGAATTGAACGCAGTGCAGTGTCGCGGCCAGAACCTGGACCCTTTACGTGAACTTCGGCGCGACGAAGACCATGCTCCATTGCTGCCTTTGCTGCCTTCTCCGCTGCCATTTGTGCAGCAAACGGAGTGGACTTACGTGAACCCTTGAAACCAACTCCACCAGACGATGCCCATGAAATGACATTGCCTTCCATGTCTGTAATAGACACGATGGTGTTGTTGAAAGAACTCTTGATGTGAACAACACCTGAAGTGACGTTCTTGCGCTCGCGCTTACGTGGACGGCGGCCGCCTGCTTGTGCCTTCGCCATGGTGTTACCTCACTGCCTTCTTCTTGTTGGCAACAGTCTTCTTTGGTCCCTTACGTGTGCGCGCGTTGGTGTGCGTGCGCTGTCCACGAACGGGAAGACCCTTGCGATGACGAACACCTTGAAGGCATCCGATTTCGATCTTGCGCTTGATGTCCTGCTGCACGTCGCGGCGCAGGTCACCTTCAACAGTGATGTTCTGATCTACCCATGCACGAATGCGGTTCACTTCATCTTCTGTGAGATTGCGAACGCGTGTGTTTGGGTTAAGGCCAGTTGATTCACAGATTTTCTGTGATGTTGGTCGACCAATACCAAAGATGTATGTCAACGAAATCTCCAAACGCTTTTCGCGTGGGATGTCGACGCCAGCAATACGTGCCATGTGTTTACGTTTCCTTCGTTGACTTTCTTAGCCCTGGCGCTGCTTGTGCCGGGGGTTTTCGCAGATCACCATCACACGCCCGTGACGACGGATGACCTTGCACTTCTCACAAATTTTCTTGACGCTCGGGCGTACTTTCATTGCGTTCTCACTTGAAACGGTATGTAATACGACCGCGGGTGAGGTCGTATGGGGTTAGCTCAACCTGGACTTTGTCGCCTGGAAGAATACGGATGTAGTGCATACGCATTTTTCCTGAGATGTGCGCCAGCACTTTGTGGCCGTTCTCTAACTCCACACGAAACATTGCGTTCGGCAGAGATTCAAGAATCGTGCCCTCGAGCACGATCGCATCTTCTTTTGGCTTAGCCAGGGTGGTCTCCTTGATTGATGGAACAGGTTGCCCCCTAGCAGAACTGCGACAGGGGCGAGTGGCAATGCTATCGGCGCATTTTCCTTGCGCCAATAGGCACTTAGCGCCTTTGTTCGACCGCCAGAGTGAGGCGGGCGAACACGTCGTCGGGGCTGCCCACCCCATCGACGGCGACCATTCGGCCCGATGAGCCGTAATAGTCAATAAGGGGCTGGGTCTGGGTCTCGTAGAGGTCCAGGCGTTGGTTGATGGCTGCCGGGGTGTCGTCGTCGCGCTGGACCACGTCTCCCCCACAGTTCTCGCAGGTCCAAGGGCTTGGGTCGGTGCCCGAGGACTGGAAGTTGGCGCCACAGTCCCGACAGACCCGGCGAGCCGAGAGACGGGACAGAACAAGGTCACGGGGCACGTCGAGGTCGATGGCGAGGTCTACGGGGCTCTTTGCTGTGATCTCGTCGAGGGCGATGGCTTGGGCCACCGTGCGAGGAAAGCCATCCAAGATGTAGCCACGGGTGCGGGCGTCTTCAGCCTCGAGGCGTTCGGCCACAATTCCCACCATGATGTCGTCACCGACTAGTTGGCCTGCGTCGATAACAGCCTTGGCCATCTTGCCAAGCTCGGTTCCTTCACGGACCGCTGCGCGCAACATGTCGCCAGTGGAAATGTGCGGCACAACAAAGTGACGAGATAGACGAACGCATTGCGTTCCCTTCCCCGCTCCTTGGCGACCCAACAGCACGATACGTGCACCCGGAATCATGACGCTTACTTACTCAACAAAGTGACCCACCGCCCATACAGGCTGATGGTCACTTCAAGAAGCCCTCGTAGTTACGGAGCATTAACTGACTGTCGATTTGTCGCATGAATTCAAGTGCAACACCGACAGCAATAAGCACCGTTGTTCCGGCAAATGGGAATGACTGAACATCGCCAACCCACAAAATGATGTACGGCAAAATTGCAATGAAGCCAACGAATACTGCGCCTGGAAGCGTGATGCGGTTGACAGCTTTTGCAAGGTAACGCTCTGTTTGTTCGCCGGGACGAATACCAGGAATGAATCCGCCTTGCTTACGTAACTGATCTGCCTGACGAATGGGGTCGAACGCAATGGAGTTGTAGAAGTACGCAAACGCGATGATGAGTAAGAAGAACCCAACGATGTACACAAGGTTCTGGCTGTTCACCAAGTAATCGTTGACGAATGAAGCAATAGAACCACGCCAACCTTCTGCACTACCCAACATGTTGGACAACAGAACAGGAAGCAACAACACCGATGACGCGAAGATGATGGGGACGATGCCTGCCTGATTGACCTTCAACGGAATGTATGTGCTTTGTCCGCCAGTCATACGACGGCCAACAACACGTTTTGCAAACTGCACCGGAATACGACGTTGACCCATTTCTACGCGGACAACTGCAGCCAGAATTCCGAGCGATACAAGAACGAGAACTGTGAAGACCACAAACTTCTTGCTTTGCAAAATTGAGTAGTAGCTATAGGGCAAACCGGAAACTACAGAAGCAAAAATAAGAACAGACATGCCGTTTGAAATTCCGCGCTGGCTAATGAGTTCGCCCACCCACATCAACAATGCAGTACCTGCCACAAGTGATGGGATGACCAACAATGCACGTGGCATGAATGGGTCGAGCAACACAACATCGGGAGCTTGTGCAGCTGCACCGAAGAACGCCGAACCGTTTCCTTGTCCGAAAATGAAAGTAAGGCCGGAGCCTTGCAACAACGCAATTGCAATGGCTACATAACGAGTCCACTGAGTGATCTTGCGCTGACCAACTGCTCCCATTTCTTGCCATTCCTGAAGTTTTGGAATGACGACGTTCAACACCTGCATGATGATGCTTGAGGTGATGTAGGGCATGATGCCCAACGCAAAAATAGAGAACGAGCCGAACGCTCCACCCGAGAACAAGTTCAAGAAACCAAGTGCACCTTGCGAGTTTGCAGCTTCACGAAGCTGAGACACTGCGTTGGAGTCCACACCGGGAACGCGAATAGCCGAACCGAATCGGTAGACCATGATCATCAACACTGTGAACAGAAGCTTCTTACGAAGATCTTCCACTTTGAAGATGTTCTTCACGTTTGAGAACACGCGGTACTCCTTGTCAACGCCGTGCGAAAAATCGCGACGTGGTTAGCGGTTGGTGAACTGGTTGCCGTTTGCTGCAGGACGAACCTTGAATGGCAGCGGCAAGATGGTCACTGATCCGCCAGCAGCCAGAATGGCCTTTTCTGCGGACTTCGATACTGCGTGTGCAGACACCTTGACAGCAATAGAGATTTCGCCACGACCGAGAACCTTGACATAGGTTCCCTTGTGAGCGACGCCCTTGTCGACAAGGATTTCTGGTGTGACTTCGCCAAGGCCAAGTTCGTTCAACGAATCGAGGTTGACGGCGTAGTACTCAACGCGGAATGGGTTGTTGAAACCCTTCAACTTTGGAACGCGTTGCTTCAGTGGCATCTGGCCACCTTCGAAACCACGTGCCACTTTGCCGCGACCACGAGCATGCTGACCCTTGGTACCACGGCCGGCGGTCTTACCGCCCTTACCGCCTGTACCACGGCCAACGCGCTTGGCGCGCTTAACGCTTCCTGGTGCTGGTGCGAGTTCATCGACGCGCATGATCAGTTCTCCTGTACTTCGATGAGGTGCGGAACACGTGCGAGCATGCCGCGAATTTCTGGACGATCGGGAACAGTGTTGGTGTCGCCAATCTTGCTGAGGCCAAGTGCGCGCAGAGTTCCACGTGTCTTTGGCTTTGCGCCGATTTTCGAGCGCTTGAGAGTAACGGTGATGGTCTTTTCAGCCATGATCAGTGAACTTCCCCTGCTGCTGCGGCCTTCTTACGGTCGGTGTATGCCTTCAACATTCCCTTTGGAACAAATGACTCGGCAGGAATGCCGCGACGCTTTGCTACTTCGTCTGGACGTTGAAGTTGACGAAGACCTTCAATGGTTGCACGTGCAACGTTGATTGCGTTTGCGGAACCAAGTGACTTTGCGAGCACGTCGTGAATGCCTGCTTCTTCAAGAATGATTCGTGCTGCACCACCGGCGATAACACCAGTACCAGGAGCTGCGGGCTTCAACAGCACGCGTCCTGCACCAGAGATACCAAGGATGGGGTGAGTGATGGTGGAACCAGCAAGTGCAACATCGAACAGGTTGCGCTTTGCTTCTTCGGTTCCCTTTTGGATTGCCAAAGGAACTTCCTTTGCCTTTCCGTAACCAAGACCCACGCGACCATTTCCATCGCCAACAACTACAAGTGCGGTGAAGGAGAAACGACGTCCACCCTTCACAACCTTTGCAACACGGTTGATGTGAATGACGCGTGACTCACGCAATGCACCTGGTTCAGGTGTTGTGTTTGTGAATGCGTTGCTCATCAGAACTCCAGTCCTGCTTCACGTGCGGCTTCTGCCGCAGCGGCAACACGACCGTGGTAAGCGAATCCACCGCGGTCGAAAACGACTGCTGTGACTCCGGCTTCCTTGGCGCGTTGTGCGATTAATTGTCCAACCTTTGTTGCAGCAGCAACGGTTGCGCCGCTGTCGCTACGAAGGCCAGTTTCTACTGACGATGCAGCAGCAACGGTATGACCAAGGTCGTCGTTGATGAGCTGCATGTTGAAATGCTTGTTTGTGCGATGCACTGCAAGGCGCGGACGCTCTGCTGTGCCATGAATCTTCTTACGTACACGACGGTGACGACGAAGACGCGATTCGCGACGAATTTTTGCGATGTTTGCCATGGTGAAACCTTTGCTACCGAATCACTTCTTGCCGGTCTTGCCGGCCTTACGAAGAACGCGCTCACCGAGGTAACGCACGCCCTTGCCCTTATAAGGCTCTGGCTTACGAATGGAGCGGATGTCTGCTGCAACCTGACCAACGAGTTCTTTGTCGATGCCCTTCACGATGACGCGAGTCTGCACGGGGATTTCGAAAGTGATTCCGTCTGGAGCTGGAACAATGACGGGGTGTGAGAAACCAAGAGCAAGACGAAGGTTTGCACCCTGCGCTTCTGCTCGGTAACCAACGCCGATGATTTCCAGTTCTTTTGTGAACCCATCGGTGACACCGATGATCATGTTGTTGATGAGTGTGCGTGAGAGACCATGCAACGAGCGGTTTTGACGCTCGTCGTTTGGACGCTCTACAAAAATGGTGCTCTCTTCCTTGCGGATGATGATCTCACCAGGAATATTGCGAGCGAGTGTTCCCTTTGGTCCCTTCACGGAAACGTTGCGACCTGAGATGGTGACATCGACTCCGGATGGAATTGTGATGGGGGCTTTGCCGATACGTGACATTTCGTTTCCTACTTTCGTCCCGGGGTCACCACACGAAGCACAGGACTTCGCCGCCGACCTTGCGCTTACGCGCTTCACGGTCGGTCATAAGACCTTGGCTAGTGGACAGAACTGCAACACCAAGGCCACCGAGTACACGGGGAACCTCTTTTGAGTTGCGATACACACGAAGTCCGGGAGTGGAAACGCGCGTGAGACCGCTGATGGTGCGGTGACGATCGTTTGAGTACTTCATGTTGACGGTGAGCACATTGCCTGGACCCTTCGTTGCCGGTGCAACGGAGAAGTCGGCGATGTAGCCCTCCTTCTTCAAGATTTCGGCGAGAGCAACTTTCTGCTTCGACGACGGCATGGCCACAACTTCCTTCAACGCGGTGTTCGCGTTGCGGAGACGTGTGAGCATGTCTGCGATGGGATCGGTCATCATTTTTGTTACCTCACCAGCTCGCCTTGGTCACGCCAGGAATTTCTCCTGCATGAGCCATTTCTCGGAGACATACGCGGCACAAACCAAACTTGCGGTACACCGAACGAGCGCGACCGCACTTGCGGCAGCGCGTGTATGCACGCACTTTGAATTTTGGCTTTGCGTTTGCCTTGTTAATGAGCGACTTCTTTGCCATGGTCGTCTACCTACTTCTTCTTGCCGCCGCGAACGGGGCCACGTGACTTGGGCTTCTTGCGAGCTGGAGGCCCACCGGCCTCGTTGCCACGCTTGAAGGGGAAACCGAATGCGTCGAGAAGAGCCTTGCCCGCCTCGTCGCTGACCGCTGTTGTAACGATCGTGATGTCCATGCCTTGTGGGGCATCGATCTTGTCGTAATCGATCTCGGGGAACACTGTTTGTTCTGCGAGACCGAATGTGTAGTTACCGCGACCGTCCCATGTATGTGCTGGGAGACCACGGAAGTCACGAATACGAGGAATTGCGATTGCGAGCAAGCGGTCGAAGAACTCCCACATGCGATCGCCACGCAATGTGACCTTGCAACCAATTGCTTGGTTTTCGCGAAGCTTGAAACCTGCGATGGAGTCACGTGACTTTGTAACGATTGGCTTCTGACCGGCAATTGCGGTGAGGTCTGCAACAGCACTGTCGAGCAGCGATGGCTGCTGCGTTGCTTTGCCAACACCCATGTTGATGACGATCTTTTCCAACTTTGGAACTTGCATGACATTCTCGAGGCCTAGTTGAGCAAGCAGTGCTTGCTTTACTTCAGCGTCGTACTTTGCCTTGAGGCGCGGAGCGGTGGCGGTAGCCATCAGACTTCCTTTCCTGACTTCTTCGCGACGCGCACCTTGGTGCCGTCTGCGTTGACCTTGTAGCCAATGCGTGTTGGCTTGCCATCGACCACCAGCATCACGTTGGATGCGTGAATGGGCATTGGCTTTTCAACAATGTCGGCCTTCTGGTTTGTTTGCGTTGCCTTCTGATGACGCTTGGCAATGTTTGCGCCTTCAACAACAACCTTGTTCTCTTTAGGGAGAGCCTTGATGATGACGCCACGCTTACCAGCATCTTTGCCAGCAATGATTTGAACTTCGTCTTGAACTTTGAACTTCATGACCTAGAGCACCTCCGGTGCAAGCGAAACAATTCGCATGAACTTCTTGTCACGCAGTTCGCGGCCAACGGGTCCGAAGATACGTGTGCCACGAGGCGTGAGGTCTTCTTTGATGAGCACTGCAGCGTTCTCGTCGAAGCGGATGTAGCTGCCGTCGGGACGACGCTTTTCCTTCTTCACACGAACAACAACACAACGAACAACTTCGCCCTTCTTTACACCTGCACCAGGAATTGCATCCTTAACTGTGCCGATGAAGACGTCACCGATGGATGCGTAACGACGACGCGTACCACCGAGGACTTTGATGACGAGAACTTCTTTTGCGCCGCTGTTGTCGGCAACGCGAAGTCGAGATTCTTGCTGGATCACTTTGCACGCTCCAGAATTTCAACGATGCGCCAGCGCTTCAGCTTTGACATCGGGCGGACTTCCATGACGCGTACGCGGTCGCCGACATTGACGTCGTTGGCCTCGTCGTGTGCATAGAGCTTCTTTGTACGAAGAACGAACTTGTCGTACTTCGCATGGCGAACGCGCTCGACAACTGCGATGACAGCTGTTTGGTTCATCTTGTTCGAGACAACAAGACCTTCACGGATCTTGCGTGCGTTGCGCTCGGTGTTTGTTACTTCTGCCATGTGACTACTCACTTCCCGGCTGCCTCAGCCGCTGCGATTTCGCGCTGACGGATGAGGGTGTTGATGCGGGCGATTTGGCGACGCACTTTGCGCAGCTCGTCATGCTTGTCGAGCTGGCCAGTTGCATTGCGGAATCGCAGGTTGAGGGACTCTTGCTTGCTTGCACGAAGCTCTGCCACAAGTGCGGCGAGATCCATGTCGCGGAGTTCGATAATTGAACGTGCCATTTCTTCTGTACCTCTCGAATCAGATCTGCTCGTCGCGGCTAATGACGCGAGCCTTGATCGGGAGTTTTTGCACGGCACGCTCGAGAGCGGCCTTTGCAATCTCGGGTGTTGGATAGGACAATTCGAAAAGAATGCGGCCAGGCTTTACAACAGCCACCCAGAACTCTGGGTTGCCCTTGCCAGAACCCATGCGAGTTTCTGCTGGCTTCTTTGTGACTGGCTTGTCAGGGAAAACGTTGATCCACACCTTGCCACCGCGCTTGATGTGACGTGTCATGGCAATACGTGCTGCTTCAATCTGACGTGCGGTGATCCAGCCTGGTTCCAGAGCTTGAATTCCGTATTCGCCGAATGCGAGTGCGTTTCCACCTTTTGAAACACCGGTCATACGACCACGATGGTGCTTACGGTGCTTGACCTTACGAGGCATCAACATGATTAGTCCTCCCCACGAAGCTTTGGAGTCTCGTGCGAATCCTGAAGGCGACGCTCGATTGCCTCTTCCTCTTCAAGCAAACGCTCGAACTCAGGATCGGCTGGCTTCACGAGTGGCGCCATTTCTTCTGCAACATCGGCAGCAGCAACGCGTGGACCTGCAGACGACACGACCTTGCGTGATGCCGGCTGATCGGCAATTGCCTGACCAGATGTTTCGCCCACTGCCATTGCGGCTTCGCGGGAAATCTTGTCTTGTGTTGTGGTCTTGTACGGAACGATGTCGCCCTTGTACAGCCATACCTTCACGCCAACACGACCAGAGCTGGTGCGTGCTTCGCGGAAGCCGTAATCGATGTCGGCACGAAGTGTGTGCAAGGGCACGCGACCTTCGCGGTACCACTCGGTGCGGCTCATTTCTGCGCCACCCAAACGACCGGAACACTGAACTCGAATACCAAGTGCACCGAACTTCTGTGCGTTCTGCACAGCGCGCTTCATTGCACGACGGAATGCGATGCGGTTGACCAACTGGTCGGCAACGCCCTGTGCGATGAGTGCAGCGTCAAGTTCTGCTTGCTTGATTTCAACGATGTTCAACTGCAAACGATTGTTGCCAGTGATTTGTGCGAGACCTGCACGAAGTTCGTCGGCCTTTGCACCCTTACGACCGATAACAATTCCGGGGCGTGCGGTGTGCACGTCGATGCGGAGTTTGTCGCGTGTGCGCTCTACTTCAACGCGGCTGACTGCTGCGTCTTCGAGAGTGGTCATGAGGTATTCGCGAATCTTCCAGTCCTCGGTGAGGTAGTCCTTGTATTCACGCTCACTGAACCAACGGCTCTTCCAGTCGGTGGTGACACCAAGACGGAAGCCGTATGGATTGATCTTCTGGCCCATCAGTTGCCTGCTTCTTCGGTTGATGTTGTGTCTTCTGCGGGAGCTTCTGCTGCCGGTGCTTCTTGTGCTGGTTCAGCAGCCTTACGACTTGCTGCAACACGAGCGCGACGGTTGCTTGTTGGTGCACCCTTTGCCATGGTCTTTGCTTCGAGAACGGCGAGTTGATCGTCGCTCATGCGATCGACAATGACGGTGATGTGGCAGGTGCGCTTGTTGATCTTGCCTGCGCGTCCCTTTGCACGTGGGCGGAATCGCTTCAGTGTTGGACCTTCGTCTGCGAAACATGCCTTGACGAAGAGTTCGTCTGCATCGAGCTTGTCGTTTGTTGTTGCGTTAGCAACTGCAGATGCGAGTACCTTGCGAACAACGCGAGCCATTTCACGATCGGTGAACTGCAAGATTTCGTCTGCTGTACGAACGTCTTGGTTGCGCACGAGGTTCAACACCACGCGAGCTTTTGACGCTGACGAGCGAACGTACTTTGCGCTGGCCTTGCTGCCGCTCTTGGTGCCGGCAACGCGGTTTGCTTCATTGAGCTTTGGACCGGTCATGACTACTTCTTCGCGTTCTTTTCTTGTCCGGCATGGAAGCGGAACGTACGGGTAGGAGAGAACTCGCCGAGCTTGTGGCCAACCATTGATTCAGAGATGTAGACGGGCACGTGCTTGCGACCGTCGTGTACTGCAATGGTGTGACCGACCATGTCGGGAACGATGGTGGAACGACGTGACCAGGTCTTGATGACCTTGCGATCGCCCGATGCATTTGCAGCGTCGACCTTCTTGAGCAGATGCTCGTCGACGAATGGACCCTTTTTGAGGCTGCGAGACATGTGTTACCTCCGTCCCTTTCCTGCGCGACGGCGGCGAACAATAAGTTGCTGCGACGGCTTGTTTTTGTTGCGGGTACGACCTTCTGGCTTGCCCCATGGCGACACTGGTGGACGTCCACCAGAAGTCTTTCCTTCACCACCACCGAGAGGGTGGTCGACAGGGTTCATAGCCACACCGCGGGTTTGTGGGCGAACGCCCTTCCAACGGTTACGACCGGCCTTACCAATCTTGATGAGTTCATGCTCGGAGTTGCCAACTTCGCCAACAGTGGCGCGGCAGTCGAGAAGAACGCGACGCATTTCAGTTGATGGCAAACGCAGTGTTGCGAAGTCGCCATCTTTTGCGACTAACTGAACTGCCATTCCGGCAGAGCGGCCAATTTTGCCACCCTGACCTGGACGGAGTTCAACGTTGTGAACAACGGTACCGACAGGCATGTAACGCAATTGCATTGCGTTGCCTGGCTTGATGTCTGCACCGTGTCCGCTTTCAACGAACATTCCAACTTCAAGACCCTTTGGCGCAAGGATGTATGCCTTTGTGCCGTCGGTGTAATGAAGAAGCGCAATACGACATGTGCGGTTCGGGTCGTATTCAATTGATGCGACCTTTGCAGGCACACCATCTTTGTTGCGCTTGAAGTCGATGATGCGGTACTGACGCTTGTGTGCTCCACCTTTATGGCGAGCAGTCTTGCGACCGTACGAGTTACGACCACCAGTGTTCGACTTCGATGCGAGAAGTGTCTTCTCTGGTGTTGTCTTTGTGATTTCGGAGAAGTCCGACACCGTCTGGAAACGACGGCCCGGGCTTGTTGGCTTGCGCTTACGAATTGCCATGATGATCTCAGCTTTCGAACAGCGGGATCTTGCTTCCCGCTGCGAGGGTGACGATGGCCCGCTTGGTGTGCGGACGCTGACCGATTCGGTTGGAGTTACGGGTGCGCTGGTACTTGCCCTTGCGGTTAAGGGTGTTGACCTTCAGCACCTTCACGCCCCAGATTGCCTCGATTGCATCGTGGATCTCGGGCTTAGTTGCGTCGACGTGAACTTGAAATGTGTAGACGTCGGTCTCCATCAGTGCGTAGCTCTTTTCAGAGACCACTGGCTGAATGATGATGTCGCGTGGGTCTTTCATTACTTCGCGTCCTTTGTTCCGGGAAGACTGTCTTGTGAGAACACAATCCAGTCGTTGCAGAGCACGTCGTATGCGTTCAGGTCACCAACAAGGATGAGATGAACGTCTGGAAGATTGCGGAAGCTCTTGATTGCGTTCTCTTCATTTGGAGTAACGACAACGAGAACTTTTCCGGTTGCACCAATTGCCTCGAGAGTCTTGATTGCTGCCTTGGTGCTTGGAGTGCTGAAGCCCCAAGAATCGAGAACAACAACACGTCCTTCGCTGTTGCGATCTGACAATGCAGATGCAAGCGCAAGACGAATCATTTTGCGAGGTGTGCGTTGTGCATAGCTGCGTGGCTGTGGGCCGTGAGCAATACCACCACCGGTGTAGTGAGGTGCCTGCATGGAGCCCTGACGAGCGCCACCAGTTCCCTTCTGGTTGAAAGGCTTCTTGCCGGTACCAGCAACTTCTGCACGAGTCTTCGTTGCAGATGTTCCGGAACGACGGTTAGCAAGTTGTGCCTTGACAACTTGGTGCATAACAGGAACGTTTGGTTGCACTGCGAACAAGTCGTCTGCAACTTCAATGTTTCCTGCGGCCTTGCCTGATGCGTTCTTTAATGCGATAGATGCCATGAGAATCACTTCGCCTTTACTGCATTACGCACGATGACAACGCCACCGTTTGGACCTGGAACTGAACCCTTGACGAGCAAGAGACCGCGTTCTGGATCTGCTTGCACGATTTCAAGATTCAATGTGGTGACCTGCTCGTTGCCCATGTGACCAGCCATGCGCAGACCCTTGAACACGCGTCCGGGGAATGAACATGAACCGATGGAACCTGGTGCACGGTGGTGCTTGTGGTTACCGTGGCTTGCGCCTTGGCCATTGAAGTTGTGACGCTTCATTCCACCTGCAAAACCTTTACCGCGGCTCACCGCGGTGACGTCTACTTTTTCGCCTGCTGCGAGAACGTCTGCACCTAGTTCTTGTCCGACTTCAAAACCATCAACAGAGTCGAGGCGAAGTTCGACAAGACGTCGACCTGCTTCAACACTTGCTGCTGCAAAGTGACCCTGTTCGGGCTTGCTCAATTTGCTGGCGGCTTTTTGTCCGTATGTAACTTGCAGAGCGGTGTACCCGTCGCGGTCATTTGTTTTGACTTGAACGACGCGCACCGGCTCGACGCGCAGAACTGTGACGGGGATGACGCGTTGGTCATCTCCCCACACCTGTGTCATGCCGACTTTCTCGCCGACGATCGCTTTTTGTGCCATGGCGGCAACCCTTTTTCTCGTTGGTTATTCACGCAAATGCTCCGACAACATTTCTGTTGACGGAGCACCTGTCTGGGTTTTGCCGTGTGGTTCCTTTTTGCATTTCTGCAACGAGGCCTTCACGGACGTCGATTGTGTTTTCGACGATCGATCTAGCTTTTCGAGCCGAAGCCCGAATCGCACGGAGTAGGAACGCTATCGGCGGATTCCCCCGACCACAAAGGGTTGACACGGGGTATTTGGACTATTTGGGAGGCGACCAAAAGGTCTTCCTAACGCGGGAAACGAGCGCCAATCCACTCGGCCACAGCTGCCATGGCCTCTACTCGGTGCCCCTCTAGGTAATGGGGTGCACCCTTCATCTCTCGGTAGGTGACATCGTCAGCCCCGGCGGCGTCAACTATCTCTTTTGCCTGCCAGACACGAATTTCGGTATCCGCCGTGGGGTGCACCAAAAGGGTGGGAACAGTCACTTTTGGCATGGTGTCGGCCAGTTTTGCGTGGCTGGACAGCCCCGACCAGGTGCTGAGCCACCCCCGAGCCGTCATGGTCCGGGCGAGCCCTCCACGGCCATAATTGGCCTCAAAAGGGTCTGGAAAAGCGAAAAGTGACCCCATTGGACGGTCGTCGGGGTCGATGGAGAGGTCCAGATAGGCCGGGTCGGCCAGGGTCCGGTAGATGGTGAGGTACTTGGCAAAGACCCGTCGAGCCCGAAGGTCCCGCCATGTCTCCAAGTTTGTGTCTTTGTGAATTTCTGAGAGCTGGCGGCCGGCGGTCTCCGAGTCGGCAATGGACTGTTTGGCCACGGCATCAATGCGAGCCACTCGGTCTCGTTGAGCAGCCCGATATTTGGCCACCCAGGCTGGGTCATACGACGAGTGCTCAGGCCAAGGTCGCCATCCATTGTCTGGGTTGTACATGTCTAACTCTGGGTCACGACTGAAAGGGTC
>CAIVDG010000369.1 GCA_903904615.1 uncultured Acidimicrobiaceae bacterium
TATTGAGGTATCTCTTACTCTCGATGGCACCGGAGTGGCATCGGTCTCTACCGGTATTCCGTTCTACGACCACATGCTCGAGCAGTTGGCCCGCCACGGCGGTTTCGATCTCACCGTGAAAGCAGTGGGGGACCTACACATAGATACGCACCACACAGTTGAAGACGTGGCAATTTGCATTGGTGAAGCGCTGCACAGTGCCCTCGGCGACAAGGCCGGAGTTCGTCGTTTTGCCAGTGGCAATTTTCCGTTAGACGAAGCGTTGGTAGAAATTTCACTCGACCTCAGCGGACGGCCATTCGTTGCGTGGGATGTTGAACTTCCCGAGTGTCTCCCGCTTGGGTCACCTGCGTTTGATCCATCGTTAGCCGAGCACGCCATTTCCTCCCTTGCTACATCTGCTGCAATGACACTCCACGTGAATTTGAAAGCTGGGCGCAACGTGCATCACATCATCGAGGCCACGTTCAAGGGTCTTGCTCGTTGTCTGCGTGATGCAGTTCGCATTGAATCTGCAGGAGTGCCTTCAACGAAGGGCGTTCTTTCGTGAGCGCACGCGCTCGCGTTGCAGTGCTCGACTACGGAATCGGCAATCTACGTTCAGCCCAAAAAGCTCTCGAGCGCGTGGGTGCAGATGCTGTGCTCACGAGCGAAGCCTCTGTGGCAGAAAATGCCGATGCTGTGGTGTTGCCAGGTGTTGGTGCATTTGGCGCGTGTATGTCGGCACTTCGCGAGGCAGGGTTAGAAACCGTGGCGCGCGATGCCGTTGCAAGCGGAGTGCCATTCCTAGGAATTTGTGTCGGCATGCAAATGCTGTTCGATTCCAGCGACGAAGATACTGACGCACAAGGTCTCGGAATCATTCCCGGAACCGTGAAGTGGATCTCCGACGCAATGCCGCGACCACAGATGCAATGGAATCAACTGAATGTTGTATCGCCAGACCCAATGTTTGCAGGGTTGGGCTCGGCACCATGGATGTACTTCGTGCATTCGCTGCACGGTGTTCCTGTTGATTCATCACACGTTGCGGCAACGGTGACCTATGGCGAGACATTGAACGTCGCATTTCGTCGTAACAATGTTTTTGCCACGCAGTTCCACCCAGAGAAATCTGCGTCGGCTGGGTTGGCATTGCTCGCAAACTTTGTGGGATCGGTGGGGAGATGAATTTGTATCCCGCTATCGACCTGCTCGGGGGCAAAGTTGTTCGTCTTCGTCAAGGCGAGTACAACGACAGCACTGTGTACGGCGATGACCCCGTCGCAGTCGCAGAGTCCTTCGTTGAACAAGGTGCCACGTGGGTGCACATGGTCGACCTCGACGCAGCACGCAGCGCCGAGCCAGTGAACCGCAGCATCATTGCTAGTGTCGCTCGCGCATTGTCGGGTCGGGCATCGTTGCAGGTGGGAGGCGGCGTGCGCACCGTGGCCGACGCAGAAGCATTGGCCAGCGCCGGGGTAACGCGCGTGGTCATGGGTTCAGCGGCCGTTGCAGACCCCTCGCTGGTGTCTGCTGTGTCTGGAATTGTTCCCGTTGCTGTTGGCCTCGACCACCGTGGCGGAATTGCGGCCACTCATGGGTGGACCGAATCATCGGGCGTGTCGGTGAGCGATTTGTTGCCACAATTTCCCACGGCATCTGCATTTGTCATCACCGATATCTCGCGTGACGGCATGCTGACGGGCCCCGACATTGAAGGTTTGGCACAAGCTGCTGCCACTACAAACATTCCGGTCATTGCAAGCGGCGGCGTTGGCGCGCTGGCACATTTGCAAGAACTTGCTGGCGTATCTCAATTAGATGGTGTCATTGTGGGCAAGGCGTTGTATGAAGCAAAGTTCACGGTGGCAGAAGCGGTGCAGGTGTTGCAATGAGTAAGGACATTGTTGCCCGCGTTATCCCGTGTCTCGATGTCACTAATGGCCGCGTGGTGAAAGGCGTCAACTTTGTTGATCTGCGTGATGCGGGCGACCCAGTTGAACTTGCTGCAAAGTATGACCAACAAGGTGCTGATGAGTTGGTGTTCCTCGACATCACGGCGTCATCTGATGGTCGTCAAACAATGATCGATGTTGTGTCTCGTACAGCCGAAGAAGTTTTCATTCCCTTCACTGTTGGCGGGGGTATTCGCGAAGTCTCCGATGCGCGCGCAATGTTGCGTGCTGGTGCGGACAAAGTCAGTGTGAATACTGCTGCAGTGCAGCGACCAGAACTCATCTCGGACATCGCAGCAGAATTCGGCGCACAATGTGTGGTGTGTGCCATCGATGCAAAGTGGAACGCAGACGAGAATCGTTGGAAAGTCTTCTTGCACGGCGGGCGAACACCCACCGAGTTAGACGCTGTTGAGTGGGCGGCCCGCGCCGTTGAATTAGGTGCCGGAGAAATCCTTCTCACATCTATGGATCGAGACGGAACACGCGACGGATTCGACATCTCTCTCACCAAAGCTGTGTCTACAGCAGTCTCGGTGCCTGTTATCGCGAGCGGTGGTGTGGGCACTCTTGATCATCTTGCCGACGGCGTTGTGCTGGGCGGGGCAACAGGTGTTCTTGCGGCGTCTATTTTTCACTTTGGTGAACACACCATTGCCGAAGCAAAAGATGCAATGACGTCGCGTGGAGTGCGTGTTCGTCCGGTTTCGTAAGTTATTGCAACTGCGATAACACGGTGTCAAGTGCGGCCAGGCACGCATCTTCTGCGCCCATTGCGATGAAGTGATCCACGCCAACAAGTTCGGTCATGGTTGTGTTGGACCATGATTCACTTCGAGCACGTAACTCTTCTGGTTTCGTGAACTGATCATGCTGAGGGGCAAGCAGAACCTTCGTAGGTGCGTGTCGAGATGCCAAAGGGTCGCTGGTGAACATGGGTAGTGGAGGGGCAATTGCAATCCACCCGCGAATGAGTGGATGTGTGACATTCAGTGCCACAACGGATCCGAATGAATAGCCCACCATGACGATGGGTCCGTCTGGTTCCATCATGTCGGCCAATTCGCATGCGGCCATGAGGTCTAATCGCTCGGAGTCTCCATCGTCGTGGAAGCCGCCAGAGTTACCCACTCCACGGAAGTCGGGCGCAATGGAATGGCAATCACGCTGGTAGGCGGCGCGTTGCATGGCCTGAACAATGTGGTCGTGCCGGCTTCCTCCATAGAGGGGGTGAGGGTGGCCAATGACCACCGTGGCACGAACTTGTGGGGCATCGGTTCGCAAAACATCGGCCTCAATGGCCACTCCATCGATGGTTTCTAGATAAACGGTTTCCAATGCCACGAACCGAGACGGTACCGTGCTTTAGGTGAGCGACGACGGACAGAAACTCCCCATCCAGATGCTCAATGACCGACTCCTGGTGAGAATCCCCCAAAGTGAGGGTGAGCGGCGGTCGTCGGGCGGCATTCTCATTCCTGCCACTGCGCAAATCAGCAAGCGTCTGGTGTGGGCCGAAGTGGTGGCGCTTGGCGCCAACGTGCGCGCTGCAGAGGTGGGGGACCAAGTTCTCTTTAGTCCCGAAGATCGTTATGAAGTTGAAGTGCAAGGAACCGACTACATCATGTTGCGCGAACGCGACATTCATGCAGTGGCGGCATCTCGCATTGAAGTAGGAACAGGGTTGTACATCTAATGGCACAAGAAATTGAAGGACGCGTCATCGTCGCTACCGCAGCAGAGTTAGATGCAGTCACATACAACAGCGATGGCTTGGTTCCGGCAATCGCGCAGTGCGTCGACACTGGTCAAATTCTCATGATGGCGTGGATGAGTAAAGAGTCACTGTCCATGACCTTTGCTGAAGGACGCATGGTGTACTGGAGTAGAAGTCGACAAGAGTTGTGGCGCAAAGGCGACACCAGTGGAGATCGCCAGTTTGTTCGTGAGGCGTTCTACGACTGCGATGGTGACACCTTGTTGTTCGTGGTGGAACAAGAAGGCAAGGGTGCATGTCATACAGGCGAGCGCTCCTGTTTCTATCGCGCTTTCGGATCTGAACAGTGACCACGGCAATTACGCCTACTCGCGAGGAATTCATTGCTCTCGCTCGGGAACACACTGTTGTTCCCGTGTGGACTCAGGTATTGGCCGACCTTGAAACTCCTGTCGCTGCGTTCATCAAACTTGTTGGCGACGACGACGGCTTCTTATTGGAGTCTGTAGAACATGGCGAACGCTGGAGTAGATATTCATTCGTTGGCCGTCGCCCGCGTGGAACTCTCACATTGCGTAACGGAGTACTCACCACTACGGGTCACATTCCTGAAAGCGTGCCGTTAGATAAGGGAATGCTGGCGGCGATGGAAGAGCTTCTTCGCATCTATCGCGCTCCAATCTTCCCAGACCTGCCGCCGCTTCAAGGCGGACTCATGGGCCACCTGGGCTATGACGTTGTTCGCGAAATTGAGCACTTGCCGAACATCCCAAACGACGACCGCGGATTGCCCGATGCATCCATCAGCATCATTGGATCTCTGGCTGCATTCGATCACTGGCGCCAGCGTGTCTATCTCTTGGAGAGCGTTCCCGTTGCTGGACTAACAGAGGAAGAAATTGGTCAGGCATACGATGCCGCAGTCGAACGTGTGCACACGTCGGTAGAAGACCTTGCTCGTCCGTTGGCGTATGTGGCCGTTGAGCCACCCGTTGCCGGTGAACAATTGCCCGAAACACGATCATCAATGCCACACGGTGATTATCGACGTGCTGTTGAAGTTGCCAAGGAACACATTCGCGCCGGCGACATTTTTCAAGTCGTGCTCTCTCAGCGATTCGATGTCGACCTCACTGCAGACCCATTCGATGTGTATCGCGTGCTACGTCAGGTAAACCCCAGCCCGTACATGTATTACCTCAAGCAACCAGGTCTCACCATCGTGGGTGGTTCGCCAGAACCAATGGTGCAAGTCATCAACGGTCGGGTTATCTCGCGTCCTATTGCAGGTACACGCAAGCGCGGCACTACAGATGAACACGATCGCCGTCTCGCGTCGGAACTCAAAGAGAATCCGAAAGAAGTTGCAGAACACATCATGTTGGTAGACCTAGCGCGCAACGATGTTGGTCGCGTGGCGGAATACGGCTCGGTCACAATGGACGAACTCATGACGCTCGAGCGCTACAGCCACGTTATGCATCTCACGTCACAAGTGTCGGGAGACGTGCGTGATGGGCTTTCCCCCATTGATGTTCTTCGTGCAACATTGCCCGCCGGAACTGTGAGTGGTGCACCAAAGGTGCGCGCCATGGAAATCATTGACGAACTAGAACCTGTGAAGCGCGGTCCGTATGCGGGTGTAGTTGGCTACGTGGATTTCTCCGGGAACCTCGACACCGCCATTGCCATCCGCACAATGTTTGTGGGCCCGAACATCGCCAGTTTGCAAGCAGGTGCCGGAATTGTGGCCGACAGTGACCCGGCCGATGAAGATCTGGAATGTGAGAACAAAGCTCGTGCTTTGTTGGCAACGCTTCCCGCCGCTGAACGCATGACGCAGCGTCGTCGCACTGCGGGAACAAAAGCATGACGAATGCACTTGTGTGGGCAGACAGCGAACGCGATGTTGTCTTGGTGCAGGGAAGCGACAGCGCCGCCTTTTTGCATTCACAGTTGGCGCAAAACATTTCTTCGCTTGAAGTGGGTGGCAGTGCCCACAGTTTGTTGTTGGAACCGACAGGGCATGTTCATTCACTGGTGCGAGTGGTTCGTCATGCTGACGACCTGTTTACCTTGGATGTCGATGCCGGCTTTGCGGAGTCCGTCATCACACGGCTGCAGCGATTCGTTCTTCGTTCCAAAGTCACATTGACTTCAAGCGATTGGAAAGTGCGCTCGTTCCGCGGCGACGGTGCGCGTGCAAGTCTTCACGACATTGCAGGAGCAGCCGTTGTGGGGTGGGGAAGCGACTCTGCCATTGACGTTGTGGGGCAGGCCGACACTTTGCCCTCCATTGGTGAGCAGACTGAGTCGGGCCACATCGACATGATTCGCGTAGATCTGCAGTGGCCACGTCTTGGTACGGACATCCTGGTGGGAGACATTCCCGCCACAACAGGCGTGGTGTCTGTAGCGGTCAGTTTCACTAAAGGCTGTTACCCCGGTCAAGAACTAGTGGAACGCATGGACTCGCGTGGAGCAGATGCGCCCGTGAATCTGCGCACCATGTCTCGCGATGGCGTGGGAGTGGGGTCGCGTGTTGAAGCAACTCCTCAGGACACCGGAACTGTTACCTCGGTGGGATTCACACGTGGGTTTGTTCGCGTGGGCCGTGGTTCGTCACTTGGCGAACCACTTGGCAACAACATCTGATTGTTCTCTCAGCTCAGCGAATTCTTCTGTGCGTAACAAGGCTGTGCGTAACTCGTCGGGCTGAAGTTGTGATGTATGAGCAACGTCTAGCCATGCAAGTGCATTGTCGCGTTGGCTCAGGGCCCAACACGCGCGTGCTGCACCAAA
>CAIVDG010000370.1 GCA_903904615.1 uncultured Acidimicrobiaceae bacterium
CCATGTAGGGGAGAAGCAGGTAGTCCCGCACAGGGTCGGTATTGATTGACTTATCTGGACCGAAGCCGAACCAGGAAAAGAGCGAGCCCGCGGTTGCCCAAGCGAAGACAAGAAGTAGAGAATAGATAAGGACGAGAAAAAGAACAACTTCAAGCCACTTGATGAATGTCTGTCTGGTCCAAGTCACAGTCACACCTTAGTTTTGACCGACAAAATACCCGAACAGTTCGTTAATTTCGGATTGAGTAACTTGTACTTGCGCCATTGCGGATTAAACGCGATCAGGAACCCAGTTTCCATGGAATCCGAAAGGAATTCGTTGAGGAAGTGGAACACGAGCAACGTAGCCGCGCGCAAAATCCTTTGCATCAATGACGACAAACTCGGCTGAGTCATTGTTGCCATCATGAACAAAGGTGACCAACCAGCCATCGTCTTCGTCAATCGACCCAGGTCGTGCTATGAAAACGGGTTCACCAGCAGCACGTCCTGCTCCATGATCGAATACTTCGCGTTGACCTGTGATTACGTCGTGTTTAACGGTCGGCCAATGCATTGAGGCTGTGTCTACTTCAGCGCAATATCCGAAGCGGTATGGCTTACCTGTGAGTGATCCGCGATGACGTGGAAATTCATTTACACGTTCATCAATGACAGTCACATTGGCGCGTCGCGCGATTGGGTCTGCTTCCCATCGCACCAGTCGCGGCAAACTATCCCCGAATGGCCCCTGCAGATCGTCACGCATCATGCGTTCGTAAAAACACACATCAAGCACAACTTTGCCATCGGGGGTGTCGTAAGCATTGAGTGGATGAAAGACATATCCGACGGGAACGTCAATCCACACGATGTCACTTGCGTTCCCTTCGCGTGGCATCAGTCCGATTCTGTTGCCGTAGTCGTTGCTCCACTCAAAAGGAAATGAAGATCCTGCAAAAGCTTTATCGAGATTGACGAGCACCGGTTGGTCGTAGACAACTATGTATTTGTCGGTAATCGAAATATCGTGAACCATTGACATGCCTGGTAGGGGAATGTCAACCGTGCGGTTGACTCTGCCATCACGACCCACTCGTACATATTGAATGTGATCGAGCCATTGGCCCCACGCATATGTCATCGCATGCATTTCACCTGTAGCGGGATCAACTTTGGGATGAGCAGAAAATGCACCAGGGAGAGTTCCGAAAAAATCATTTCGTCCCACCGTCTCAAGTTCATATGTCAACTCCACAGGGCATCCGCCCGCTTCCACCATGGCCCAAGTTGTTCCTGCAAATCCACCCACATTGGTGTTCGGCCCATTTCCCGAGCCATTCCAGTTAGGGCCTGGAATATCTGGAGTGCCGCGTGATGCACTCACTGATGTTGACCCCACGTATCGATTGCGATACCACTCTGCTTTGCCTCCACGGATACGTATTCCGTGCACCATGCCATCTCCGGAGAACCAGTGATGAATAAATGGATCCACTTCGTCAATGGGGTTTGGTCCGTTGCGAAGGTAGCGGCCGTTGAGTTCTGCGGGCAATTCTCCAATAACAGGCAGGTCAAACGCAGTGACTTCCTCAGTGACGGGGGCGAAGTTGCCAATCAAATATGGATTCACAGTGGGTTCAGATGTTGTGCTCATATTGAAGTTTTCTAGCGGGGATACGGGACAGTGTCAAGCGCCTAAATGGTGAGGTTTTTAGATTCAATGGTGAGGCTCCCGTTTGGTCACAGCACTCAGTTGCGTAGTTACCGGCCGCAAGCGTGAACGAAAAAGTCTTGAGCCGCGAAATAAAGTAACCACATGACGAGTAAAGATGAAACAAGCCGAGTCCTCAGCGCCTACGCAAAGGCGTGGCTCGCATCTGATCTTGAGAAAGTGTTGGCCTCGTACCACGAAGACATTGAACTGCATTACATGGGGGAGAGTCCACTTGCCGGGACTCATCGGGGGCGTGACGCCGCATTCGCCGTTCTTGCTCAC
>CAIVDG010000371.1 GCA_903904615.1 uncultured Acidimicrobiaceae bacterium
ATCTCGCCGGAGCTTTCATTGTCATCTTTGGTATCTGGAAGCCCGACACCTTTTTAAGTGTCGCAAGCTTCAAGCTCATTCTGGGTGAGAACGTTGCTATTGGTCTCTTGGCCTTGGCCTTCTTAGTGCCACTCGCTACAAACTCTTTCGACTTGTCCATTGGCGCAATGACTTCATTGTCGTTGTGTATCACCACCTGGTTGTCTGACGATTTCCATCGCTCGTTCAACATGCCTGCTGGCCTTGCCGCATTGTGCGGAGTTGCGGTGTGCATGTTGTTTGGCGTGTTATCGGGTTTCATCGTGGTGAAACTGAAAGTGAACTCGTTCATTGCCACGCTGGGTCTTGGGCAAATTGTTACCGCAGTGTTGTTGAAAATTTCTGACAACCGTCAAATCACTGCTGTGTATTCCAAGTCGTATTTGAAATTTGGTAGCTACGAAGTGTTTGGCATTCCCGTTCTCTTCATCTATCTCATTATCATCGCCGCTATTTTGTGGTTTGTTCTTGAGCAGACACCAGTGGGACGTTACCTCTTTGCAACTGGCGGCAACATTGAAGCTGCTCGTCTTGCAGGTGTGCGCACCGACCGCATGGTGTGGGGCTCACTCATTACCTCAGCAACTATCGCAGGAATTACCGGCGTCATCTTGTCGGTGAAAATCGGCTTCTTCTCTACTGCAACTGGCCCTGGTTACTTGTTCCCCGCAATTGCTGCAGTGTTCTTCGGTGCATCACAGTTGTCGCGTCGCCCGAACGTATGGGGCACACTCTTGGCTTTGTACGCACTCGCACTTGGTATCAAGGGCTTGCAACTCGTTGTGGGTTCTGGTTCATTCTGGGTAGAGCCACTCTTCCAAGGAACAACGCTCATCATCGCTGTGTCACTTGCTAGCCAGCAAGCAGTTGCTCGTATTAAGAAGAAAAAGAAAACTGCTTAATGGCTGGCAACTACGACGATGTCAGCGTGTTCGAGCTTTCCGCCGAGCGCGAACAAGTTCTTGTAGAAAAACAAACCGAGTGCTGTCTCATGTGGACCACATCAACAGGCGACCCTGTTGGTGTGTACATGAACTATTTTTTCCACGAGGGAAGTTTTTGGCTCACAGCGACAGAACAACGTATGCGCATTAAGGCTTATCGCAAACGTCCGCGTGGATGCATTGCCATTACAAGTCGTGGAACCGATATTGGCATCAGTCAAGCTCTTACATACAAAGGCAACATTGTGTTGCATCAAGATGAACCAACAAAGCAGTGGTTCTACAAAGTTCTCTCCGCACGTGTTCGCCCTGAAAGCGTGGAACGACAAAAAGCATTTGCCGAGCACCTCGACTCACCCGCGCGAGTAGTAATTCAACTCATTCCCGATGGGCGCATTGGTTTTGACGCAGAGTCGATGTTTAAAGATTCAGCAGCGGGTCCAAGTCGCACACAAGTGTGAGACCCAGACCTGCTATTGACTAAATAATGTTCAGCGCGTCGAGGAACTGAGCAGCTACTGGCTCGTCGCCAGTGACTTTGCAATGCTCGCGCCAGTCGGAGCGTTGTGTGCCCCAGTTAATGAATGAGTGACCGTTGCTGCTGACATCGGCAACAGTGCCAGGAGTTTTTCCTGGTGTCACGGTGATGTCGGCTCCTGCTGGAGCAATGGTCCACACGCCGCCGCCAGGGCCGGTGAGTGTGAGCGTGATGGGCGCACTGAGTGTGCGACCAAGATCGGCCTGCATCTGTGGCATTCCAGTAATCATCCAGCCAATGGCAGGAGCAAGGCGTACGGCGTCGGCATTGGGCATCTTGCGCTCAATGGGGCCATCGGGTGCAAGAAGGTCGATACGCAAGTGGCAGTAGTGGTCGAAGGCGTAGGCGTCGGCCAGTTGGTTCATGGGGTATGAGCCAAGGTCGGCAAGAGGAATGACCGTTGAGGCCAGTGGCTCTTCTTGCATGGAAGCCAAGACGGCAACGGCCTGGTCGGCAAAGGCCAGGTATTCATCGAGAATCTGCTGGTTGGTCCAGCCATCACGCATATCGACCAACATGTCCATCATGCGCTCGGCGGGCAAGTTGATGGGCTCTGCAGGCGCTGGTGAAGGGTCAACGGTTTCTTTGTAGTTCGAGCTCATGTGAGCCACAAGGTCGCGTACCGACCAGCCTTTGCAGCCACTTGGGCGTGACCACTCTTCCTCGGTGAGGGTGGAGATGACTGTCTTTACTTCCTGTACTGCGATTTCTAACGCTTCCAAGCCTGCTTTCGACACGCTTTCCCGTCCTTTTTCTCTTGTTGCTGATGGTCTATTTTTTAGAATTTTGAAGATCTGTGAGCCCGGCGTTTTACCCCGGTCTATTTCCCGACTACTCTACGCAGACAGTCGCCACAGTGGCGAGAGGAACGGGTGGATTACTATGGAACTTCAGGGAAGAGTTGCGGTTATCACAGGGGGTACCCGCGGTATTGGCCGAGCCATTGCCGAGGGATTCTTTGCCGATGGGGCAAGCGTGGTCATTAACGGCCGAAGCGCCGAAAAAGGTGCTCAGGCACTCAAAGAAATGAACGGCGGCGATCGCGTCCATTTCGTTCAAGGCGACATTAAGAGCCGCGAAGGGTGCCAAGCCATTATCGATGCAGCTATAGCAAAATACGGCAAAATCGACATCATGGTGAATAACGCCGGTGGAGCAACCGGACACGCTCCTGTCATTGACCTTGAAGACTGGGCAATGGAAGATTCTCTCAAATGGAACTTCTGGTCAACTTTTTGGTGCACCCAGATGGCTTTGCGCGACATGGTTCCACGTGGTTGGGGTCGCATCATCAATGTTTCGTCACTTGAAGGCAAGCACGGCAAGCCTGGCGTTTCCATTTACGTCACCGCCAAACACGCCATCAATGGTTTCACCAAGTCGTGTGCCCAAGAAATTGGCACCACTGGCGTGACCATTAACTGCATCTGCCCAGGCGCAATTGAAACCGACATCATGCGCGACGAAGGTCCTGCTGCTGCAGCGTCAATGGGTCTCACCTATCAAGGTCTGCTCGATTGGTTTGCTTCTGAAGCAGCAATCAAGCGTCTGAATACCTGCGAAGAAGTTGCCGCTGTTGCGTCGCTTCTTGCTTCTGAAGCGGGCGCCGGCATTACCGGCTCAATGATTTCCGTCGACGGCGGAACCGCAGCGTACTAAGACCACGAATTACATCACACGAACGAATCGAACGAAGGGGACCAGACATCATGGGAAAGCTTGACGGAAAAGTTGCAGCAATCACAGGCAGTACGCGCAGCATTGGCCGCGCTATTGCCGAGGCATACTTGCGCGAAGGCGCAAAGGTAGTAATCAACGGACGCTCTGCCGAAAAAGGTGCAGCAGCGATGAAAGAAATGGGTGGCGGACCCAACCTTGCGTATTTCGCAGGCGACGCACGCAACCAAAAAGACTGCGAAGGCATTGTCGATTTCACTGTTGAAAAATTCGGCAAACTCGACATCATGGTGCTCAACTCAGGTGGCGTAGAAAACACCGCACCAGTTGCCATGATGACCGACGAAGAGTGGATGATGGAAGTCACCTGGAACTTGCACAGCGTCTTTTGGGGCATGCGCAAATCACTTCAGCACATGATTCCTCGTGAAGCTGGTCGCATCATCGTGACATCATCAGTTGAAGGCAAGTTGGGCAAGCCTGGTATTCCGGGTTACGCAGCAACAAAGCATGCTGTACTTGGTCTCATGAAGTCTGCTGCTCGCGAAGTGGGAACGTTGGGCATCACCGTCAACGCAATTCTTCCTGGCATCATCGAAACCGACATCGTGCGCGATACCGGTCCAGCAAGTGCTGTTGCAATGGGAGTCGCCGGCTACGACGAACTCATCGCAATGTTCTGTGCAGAGTCAGCCATCAAGCGCCCGAACAAAGTTGAAGAAGTTGCAGAAGTCGCTGTGCTCTTGGCACGCGACGTTGCTGCTGGCATCACCGGAACATCGTTCCCGGTTGATGGCGGCACCATGCCCTACTAACAAACAAGTGTTCTCGGCGCGGTATGTCCCTGAAATCGGGACATACCGCGCCGAAAAAACTCATCGTGTTTTCATGAAGGGGTAGTCATGTCGCAGTTCGAGGTACTTTTTCAACCCATCACTGTGGGCACGATGAAACTCACGCACCGCCTCATGGTGCCACCGCACTCTGCGGGCTCAAGTGCTTTTCTCGGGCCCATTGGAAACTTTCAGAAGTTTGTGCAGTACTACACCGCGCGTATTACTGGTGGAAATGAATGGGTAGGCGGCGGCCCCGTATTTGTGGCCAACCCACTCATTCCTGGTTTTGAACCATCGGGCGTGGGCGCACATGGGCCTGGCCTTTTTCGTCACCCTTTGTTCGCAGAGCGGATGA
>CAIVDG010000372.1 GCA_903904615.1 uncultured Acidimicrobiaceae bacterium
GGTCCAGGCCGTACGACCCCATCCAGAAAGACGCTCACGTGACATTCAGTAATTCTAGACGAGCAGCATGTGCAGGAAACTGCACATTGAGGCGTTATGCCGCGTAGACGGCAAGCCCGTACACCACTACCCAGGCAAGACCGTACAACTGAATAGAACGATCCTTCATGAAGACCTCTTCAGGTGCACCACCGCCACCATTCTCAAGCACCATCAGATATCGCAACAGGGCAAGAACCATGGGAACAATGGAAAGCCCATGAAACGGGATGACTTCATCTGCGTTGGTGGCGTTTTCAAATGCCCACATGCAGTACGTAACTACTGTCGCAGTACATGAGACAACAAGAAGTTGGCGCAAATACGGGACCGTGTATGCGCGAAGAGATGCGCGTGTGGACGATGCGTTGTCCCCCATCTCCACTAACTCTGCGAAGCGCTTTCCGGTGACAATAAAGAACGAACCAAACGTCGTACACAATACGAACCAATTAGACATAGGTGTTTCTGTACCGGCTGCACCAGACATTGCGCGCAACACAAAACCACTGGCAACAATTGCAAGGTCGAGAAGCGCTACATGCTTTAACCACGATGAATACGAAATGGTGAGTAGCGCGTACAGGGCAACTATTCCGCCAGCCTCAAGGCGAATAGAGGCAGCCAATGCCGGCCCGCCCAACAACAACAGGGTTCCCAACACTCGTGCAAGCGGCAAAGGAATTGCTCCACTGGCAATGGGACGAAATTTCTTCTTTGGATGAAGCCTGTCTTGTTCTACGTCTTTGATGTCATTCCAGTAATACGTTCCACTTGCCACCAAACAGAACGCCACAAAGATGACAGAGGTCTTCCACAATGGCTCCCACTCGTTCAAGACACCTAATGCGCCCGGGGCTGCGAACACCAGAATGTTCTTCATCCACTGATGTGGCCGAGCTTCTTTCAGTACCGCGCGAATCATGGAGCCACTTCTTCCAATTCAGATTTCTTGACCAACACCCCAATACGGGCAGCCGCAAGAAGGGCGGTATCGCCCGATGAATCACCGTACGCATAGACCAGTGACGAGGCGGGAATACCTGCTTCGGTCATCCAAGCATGAAGCCTCTTCACCTTTTCTTCGCCCCGACAGTTCTGACCCACCAGCGCTCCGGTGTATCTCCCATCGACAACTTCCAACTGAGTGCAGAGCACTGCATCCACTTCGCACAGATCTCCAAAGGGAACTAGATAGGGATCTAATGATGCAGAGACCAAGACCACCACATGACCCTGCTCCTGATGCCAACGCATCCGGGCAGCAACATCGGCGCGCATCCCCGACTCGGCCACACGCGAAGCAAAATCGACCCCGTCGGATTCAATCTCGTCAACAGAACGTCCGGCAAATGCTGCATTTACAAAATAGGCCTTAATGGAATCTCTGTCTCGCTGCAACACCCATTGAACCAATTGCACAGGAGACGACACGCAGGCACGCAAGAAGTTGGGAGTACCCATGGTTCGGCGCATGAAAGGAACCACACAATCGCGGACGGTGATGGTGTTGTCTACATCAAACGCAGCGACTACAACTTCCATAATTCGAGACTACTTCTCAACTTCTGGCGTGCCGAGGATTACATGCATGTCTGCAAAGTACCCTGGCCAACTTTTAGACACCACGTCTGGCTCCAGCACAATGACTTCATTATTCACCAGACCATAAAGCGATAACGCCATCGCAAGACGGTGGTCGTGATGCGTTTGCACTGCTGAAGTGGAAACAGAAGAATGACCACGAATAACAAGTCCATCGTCGGTGACCTCAACATCTGCGCCGCACTCGCGCATCTCAGAGGCCAGATCTCCTAGTCGGTCACTTTCCTTATTACGAATGAACCCGACACCTTCAATTCTACTTTCACCAGGAATTGCAGAAAGAGCGACGGCCACTGCTGGGACCAAGTCAGAACAATCGGCCATCTGTAATGAGACCGGAAAGAGTTGGTCAACTTCTGACCGCATGACCAGTACATCGTCTCCACGCATCTCCACATGACAGCCGACACGGCGAAGAATTTCGAGCAGTGCTGCATCGCCTTGCATGACGCTTTTTGCGAGTCCGGGAACGACGACACTGCCAACACGAAGAACGGGTGCAACCAAGGGAAACGCAGCCGAGGAAAAGTCTGGCTCTACGAAGTAATCAGTGGGCGTATAGGCACCTTCGGCGATGCGAACGGTGTTGTCCGTGATGTCTACACGAACACCGAAAGCCTGCATGACAGATGCAGTCATTTCCACATACGAACGCGATACCAATTCGCCTTCGATAGAGATAGCCAGTCCTCCCGCCAGAAGTGGCGCAATCAACATGACTGCTGAGATGAACTGACTAGAGACATCACCTCGAATTGCAAGATTTCCGCCGCGCAATTGAGCACGCGAAACAGAGACAGGAAGGTGACCCGGCTCTCCGAGCGGTTCGACAGCAGCACCAAGAGAAGAAAGCGCCTCATGCAGATCAGCCATGGGGCGAGACCGAAGTGGTTCTCCCCCGTCAATCACGGTCGTGGAGTTCGCCAATGCGGCAACGGCAGTGAGAAAACGAGAGGATGTTCCTGCGAGTTGCGCATCGATGATGCCTGGCAACACAACCGAGCGCGACCCTTTCACCACCCAGGTATCTCCCGCGCCAGCAATACGACCAACCTGTGACAAAGCATCAATAATGACCGCAGTGTCATCACCGTCGGGAATACCTGTCACGGTCGATGTGCCTTCTGCAAGGAATGCGCACACCAACGCACGGTTCGCAACGCTCTTGGAGCCGGGAACCCGCACTGTTGCATTCAATGGTCCTGGGGGCGCAACGATGCGCGCTTTAGAACTCATCGCCCTCATCCTCCACGTCGAAGTCATCTGCAGATGCAGAAACAGATCCAGAAAGTTCTCTCACTTCGTCCAAAGTAAGTGAACGCCAACGCCCGGGCGGGAGTCGAGTGTCGCGCAAGGGTCCAATTCGAGTGCGCACCAAACGAATGACCGGGTGACCCACCGCCTCGCACATACGTCGAACTTGGCGGTTTCGTCCTTCGTGAATAACGATGCGTAACACTCCAGGTTCAGGCTGACCCACCTCGGCGGGAGCCGTGATGCCGTCATCCAACATGACA
>CAIVDG010000373.1 GCA_903904615.1 uncultured Acidimicrobiaceae bacterium
ATCAATCTCACTGGTTATCTGTTCTTGCGAAGTGTCACTCAACCAATCACGGCGTCAATGGAAGCCCGAAGAGAACCTGTCCTGTCATCAATGTCGTATCTCATTGTCGACAGGAATCTCAGCAGCATTGCTCATGAGTGGACTCACGTTGCACGTAACAGATTGAGTGATGGTTTCGTTCCAGACAACGAACCGGCATGGTTTAGGGAAGGTTTAGCGGAAGTTATTAGTGGCCTTTCTCGAGTAAAGGCATCGGCGGGCCGCTATCGATATAGCCACTTCCACATCATTCGGCTTCGCAAGTTTGCTAACTGGCCAAACATCTGCGGTATCCGCTTGACACGCTTCCGCACAAATGGTGACTTTGCAAGTGGCTGTGAATATCTCAGCGGTGGAGCTGGCGTCGAACTCCTTCTCGCAAAGTATGGCGGCATTCCAAAGGTCATCACCCTTTACAGCCACCTACGTGAATCGGGTGACTTTCTTGAATCTTTCAAATACACCTACGGCATGTCCTTGCGAGAATTCGAGCGCCGCGCAGACATCTACGCGAAGTACATCTCGCAGGCCGCCAATTGGTAAGGGGCACTCGGTACTTTGGTTCACCTGTTCGGTACTCATTCAGCGTCTGAATCCTGTCGTTTTCCTGTGTGATGGGGGTCAACGACGGAGGCAACCGAATGAACCCAACACTTGACACCCGAACCCTGGCAGAGATGTTCGCCGACATGACGGACATCTTCTGTGATTCAGTGGACATAGACGGCATCAACATGTTGCTCTCGTACTGTCTTGAAGCGTCTGGTGTTGAACAAGGCGTCATTCTTGTCCGAGGCGATGCTTACCAAGGGGACATCGTCGTTGGCTCACAAGGCCGGGTAGATGGTGCAAGCTTCACGCTTCCGCTTGTTGGCTCACGGGCTCTTCGAACACTTCAAACCGAGTTCTCCATTTCTGGCGACTCCACTCTCGTGTACTACGACTATGCGTTCCCATTGCGTGTACGCGGAACAGCTCTCGGGGTGATCTGTCTTTTCAGCTACAACACTCCTGGAATTGACGAGCAAGGCATCGCAGTGCTTCAAAGTATCGCCGACATTGCAGCCACCACTATTGATCAAACGCATCGCATTCAGCAGGCGCGCACATTGGTTACTCAACTACAGGGCGCACTCGACAGCCGAATTGTTATTGAACAGGCCAAGGGTGTTCTCGCTGCCCGCAACAACACCGACATGTCCGTTGCATTCAATGAACTTCGATCACAAGCACGTCGTGAACAACGGCCGGTTCGCTCTGTGGCTCACGACATTGTTCACGGCATCGCAAGCTAGAGATTTACTGCGACAAAAACCTCAGTACGGCTTCTGCAATTGCTTGGGGTTGTTCAGGCAACAACGCATGACCGGCATTGTTTACCTCCACCAGCTGCGCATGCGGCGCAGATTCGGATTTATAGCGTCGGCCATTCTCTACAGGAGCAATGGCGTCTTGTAGCCCTTGCACCACCAGCACGCGATCTACATTCGCTGACCACCACTCGTCTCGTGGGGTTCGTTGAACTGCGGCACGCTGATACCGCATGACAGTTGGCATCCACCCATGGCGCCACACAGTGGGGTCGTTGCCATCGGCGAAAAAAGCTTCCTTCACGTACGACAAGTGTTCCTCGGGGGAAAGTTCAGTGCTGTAGCACTGAGAGAGTGCACGCCAAATGTGGGGTTCTGGTTCCACTAAGCCACCAGCAGCCAGCAACGTGAGTGATTCAACTCGCGAGTTGAAGTCCGCAGTAATGCAACGAGATAGTCGATTACCAAATGCATGTCCTATGAGATGAAATTGTGTAACACCTTGTTCTTCAAGATTGGCAACAACCGCACCCGCCAAATCGTGAAGTGTGGGCTCACCTTCCCATTCGGCGAATGGTTCCACCGAAACAGGCAGAAAGCCGGCGCCAGCGAGATCTTTCTCTAGGTGAGCAAAGTCAGACGCAGGGCGCCCCAAGGAAGGCACAAGAACAACGTTGTGGCATTTGCTCATACTGATTGTCTCACTGCAGCCCGTATCGAGATTTACGAGACGAACTTGGCGAAGCCTTCAAACGGCATGCGTTCTGACACCAAAGAGTTCACAGGTGCAGATTCATCGGTGTAGCCAATTGCCATACCGCAGAACAGCAGCTCATTGTCTGGAGCACCACAGAACTCACGAACTGCCTTGTGCTGTACCGACCAATACTCCTGTGCACACGTGCCAAGACCTCGTTCGGTGGCCAGCAACATAAAGGTTTGCAAGTACATACCAAGGTCAGACCACTGAGGCGCACCCATCTGACGATCAATGAAACAAAACATTGACGCCGGAGCATCAAAGAACTGCATGTTCTTAGCCATCTGACGCAAAC
>CAIVDG010000374.1 GCA_903904615.1 uncultured Acidimicrobiaceae bacterium
AATTGAGCTAACGACCACCCGCCTCGACGAACTGGCGTCTCAAGGCAACTCGTTGAAGCCCGGACAACAGGTCGACATTCCACCGACCGCCATTTATGACCCAGGCAACTTCACCATCAGTTTCACACCGCAGCAAGGTGCACCCATTGAGTCCTTCTCGCAAGGCGAGCACACGGCCACAGTGACGTACTGGAAGATTGAAGATGGCCCCACAAAAGGCCGCAGTTTCAAGTGGACGTTCGACGCCGACTAACGAGTTGGCAGTTCACCAGTTCGCAAGAGTTCTTCAAAACCCGCTTCATCGAGAACTGGAATTCCTAACTGTTCTGCTTTTGTCACTTTGCTGGCACCCGGTGACTCACCCAAGACCACCGCAAATGTTTTGGCGCTCACACTGCCGGGGCTCTTGCCGCCACGAGATTTGATGGCCGCTTCTGCACCTTCTCGCGAATAACTCGCAAGTGTGCCGGTAACAACGACTGCTTTACCGACGAGAGTTTGTGGCTCATCACTCGTTTCCACGTGCCCAAACTCCACACCAGCAGTGCGAAGTTTTTCGATCACCACTTTGTTCTCCGGTTTTGCAAACCACGACGCAATGGAATCGGCAATGACTCCACCTACGCCGTCGACCGAAGACAGTTCCTCTGCTGATGCCGATGAAATGACATCGAGAGTTCCGAATGCAGACGAGAGCGAATCTGATGCAGCAGGTCCGAGATGTTTTATGCCAAGTGCGGTGAGCAACTTTGGTAGCGGACGCGTTCGAGACGATTGAATTGAGGTCACAAGATTTTGTGCGCTCATTTCTGCAAAACCCTCAAGCGTGAGCAGTTGTTCAACCGTGAGTGAATACAGGTCCCCTACATCTTCCACCAGACCAGCGTCGGACAAAGAAAAAACGGTTCGCTCGCCAAGACCTTCAATATCCATTCCTCCGCGCGATGCGAAATAGATAATGCGTTGGTCGCGCTGGAAGGGACACGATGGCTCAACACACCGTGTGTCTGCCTGATCATCGCTCTTCACTAACTGCGAACCCACCGAACATGGGCACATGGAAGGAAACTGCCACGGAACTGAGTTCTTCGGCCGCTTTGCCAACACGGGACCAACAACTTCTGGAATGACATCTCCAGCTTTGCGCACCACAACTGTGTCCCCTGGCCGAACATCTTTTGCCGCTACTTGATCGCGATTGTGCAGCGTTGCCATGGTGACATTAGAGCCACCAACGAACACGGTCTCGAGAACCGCAAACGGTGTGACGCGACCTGTGCGACCCACAGAAATTTGAATGTCTTTCAACAACGTGTGTTTTTCTTCGGGTGGAAACTTGAACGCAATTGCCCACCGTGGTGCGCGTGACGTGAAGCCCAATTGTTCGCGCTGCGCCAAGTTGTCTACTTTGACAACAGCACCATCAATTTCGTATCCGAGTTCGTGACGACGTTCTTGCCACTGACGACAAAACGCAATGACGTCTTCCAGCGAGTTGACCAAAGTGATTTCTGGGTTGACGGGGAATCCCAGTGACTTCAGATATTCCAAAGTGTCGTGATGACTGGAGAACTCGGGGCCGCCAACAACTTCCCCCAGTTGGTACGACCACAAAGACAAGTCTCGTTGCGCAGTAATGGTGGGGTCTTTCTGGCGAAGACTTCCCGCACCGGCATTTCGTGGATTAACAGGAACAGAGAGTGGGGCGCGATCCTTTGCTACT
>CAIVDG010000375.1 GCA_903904615.1 uncultured Acidimicrobiaceae bacterium
CGACAATGAACATGCTGTTGCCGTGTGCCCGTTCTGGAGCTCTAGCCCATTTGAACTTCTCATCATGCCGAAGGCACATCATCAGCACCTCACCGATGCATCCGATGAAGCACTCGCAGCAGTTGGAATTGCAATCCGTGACTCGCTTGCCCACCTCGTGAAGACACTGGGCGACATTGCGTTCAACCTGGTGTTCCATACAGCGCCATCACATCACGAAGGCATGTACCACTGGCACGTTCACTTGTGGCCCAAACTCACCACCGCTGCTGGGTTTGAACGCGGCACTGGCGTCATGATCAATATTGTCTCCCCCGAAACTGCCGCAGCAGAACTTCGTAGCGCAACGGTTCAGGCCTAAGCCGTGGGCCGTATTCGCGTTTCTATCGACATCAACGCAACACCGCAACGAGTGTGGGAAATAGTTGAACCCGTCGAACGCCACATCGACTGGATGGCCGACGCAGTTGCAATTCGTTTCCAAACTGAACAAACGCGCGGCGTAGGAACCAGTTTCTTCTGCGACACAAAAGTAGGGCCCATCAAGTTGGTCGACGTCATGACCATCACTGCGTGGGAGCCCGAAAAGGTCATGGGTGTCAAGCACACAGGTGTTGTTACGGGAACTGGTGAATTCACCCTTGAACCCATTGGCTGCACCGGAACACGATTCACATGGACCGAATCACTTGATTTTCCGTGGTGGCTCGGTGGCCCGCTTGGTGCGTTCGTTGGTGGACAAATTGTGATGAAAGCAATTTGGCGCCGCAATCTTCGCAAGCTGAAAAAGCTTGTTGAGAACGCTTAAACAAACAAGCGAATAACAGCAACTGTTCCTACGCCCAACACGATGATGATGGCGAAGGGAAGCTTCTTCCACGTTGCAACTGCAGCAACGGCAAGCCCGACAGCACGAGCATCAATTCCAATGCTCTGACCTGTGGTGAACGTGTCTTTGGCTATAAGACCAGCCAGAAGCGCCGCAGGAATAAGCAATAAGCACCGCTCTATTGCGGGCGGCATTGTTCGCTGACCGATAATGACGGCTCCAAGAAGTTTCAATGCATAGGCCGCACCCGACAGCGCAAGAACTAGTGCCCAACTCATGGCGCACCGTCCGTTGTTTCTGCAGGCGGTTGCTTCGATGGCGAGATTCCAAAGAACATCCCCACTGCGGAAACAAGAATGGGAAGTCCAATAGGCATGAACGGTGCCAACGCGACGGCTGCTATTGCACCGAAGAGTGCGGCGCGTTTCCCAGTTGGTGTGCGTAGGTGCGGAGCCAACATGGCAATAAACATGACGGGGAATGCTGCGTCTAGTCCGAAATCACTGGGATCAATGTTTGAACCAATGAGCGCACCACCAAGAGTTCCAATATTCCAACTGGCGTACAAGATGGGAGCGGACACCCAGAATGCAGTACGACGAACTTTCTCGTCGTGTTCTGCTGCTACGAGGGCCGTTGTTTCATCAATCACCCATTGCGCACCCAGCAGACGCGCAGGTAACGCACTGCTTCGCAACACTGGCGCCAATGCCAACCCGTACACAGCGTTACGACCAGCAAGCAGAACCGCACCACCGAATGCACTTGCAGCGCTACCACCCGATGCAAGAACACTCACAGCCGACATTTGTGATGCGCCAGTGAAGACCAACAGCGACATGACGCAAGCCTGCGCAACAGATGCTCCGGCGGCAACCGCGAGTACGCCAAACGACATTCCGAAAATGACAAACGCAACCCCAATGATGAGTGCGGCATTCACAAATCGGCGCGCATCAGGCGCACGGAAGTAGTGCATGTTATGAACCGGAGAAAGTGGCTTTTCCGGGACCGTTCTCAAGGAAGCTCTTCACGCCCACTTGACTGTCGTGAGTGCCGAACACCTCAACAAAGCCATCAATCTCAA
>CAIVDG010000376.1 GCA_903904615.1 uncultured Acidimicrobiaceae bacterium
GCGATGCGCTGATCCATCTTGGCCACCAAAACGAGTCCCGGAACGATGAGGATTCCCCCGCCCACCCCGAACATGCCAGAGAGAAATCCGGCGGCAATTCCAACGAGAACAATGGTGCTGGTTGAAGCCAAATGGTGCACGGACGATGGAGAAGTTTCACTCATTGCGTTCCATGGTGACACACACGGCCATCTGGTCCCTATCGTTTGGTACATGCGAGCGAAAAAAATCGTTCCATTCTTGGGAGTAGCGCTGATGTCTCTCAGCGCATGCACTTCCACATCTACAACTCCCACCACTCAACCCAATGCCTTGGTGGCCCGCGTGATGTCGCACTGCACCGACATTGCCGCACCTGAACTTGGTCCCGGAACACTCTGTATAGACAACGGCTTCAGAATGAAGCGTGATGACTTCTCTTTTGCAAACTACGGACGTTCACCGCGAGCTGACGACAATGTCACAGCACAAACATTGATAGACCTTCTCGGATACGACACCGTGTGTGTTCCGGGACCTACTAACGAATGTGTTGTGCGGCCAACGGCGGTGCAACTCCTTGAATCATGGAACACGGCGCTTGCTGGCGGTCGTTGCGAAGGCTTGGCAGCACTCAGCACACGTTTGCATATGTCACTGGATGAACCTCAACAGTTTTCCCGAACCGCGAATCGCACCTCCGATCTCTCATCGCGCGATCCTGATGTTGCAGAGGCAGTCGTCTATTGGTGGGCAACGCAATTGATTGATGAAGTGAAACGAGCCGCATCGGATTCACGGCTGAAATCACCTCTTCAACTTGTTGACGAACTGATCCAAGGGTTGTCCCACAAACTTGGGTACACGCTCGGGCTCTACTTTGAATCGCAGGGCCATGCAGTCACTCCTTTTGCTGTCACGCAACGTGACGACTTCTTTGTCATTCACGCATACGACAACAATTTCCCCGGGAAGCGACGAGAAATACTGGTGAGCAAGATCACCAATACCTGGACATATTTGGGCGCGTCCACCGGTGTTGATGGCACGCCAATCGATTGGACGGGAGCCAAAGGATCTTTCGAACTCACATCGATGTCATCGCGCCAAGGGCCCTTTACGTGTCCGTTCTGTCGAGTTCCGAACGAAGACACTCCCACCGTTATCTCACTTGCGTCGCGTGACGCTCAACAACCTGGATTCCTTCGCGTGACGTCCCGCCAAGGAGTTGCAGAAATGACTCCCTCGGGATTTACCACCACAATTAAGGACGCAACGTTCTCCGTCAGTAAAGGCGCAGGTGGACTTGCAACACTCACTCTGCCTTCATCCGTCGTCGACTTTGACATTGAAGTCACCCGACGTTCCGCAGATGTTCCCTCGGGTGATGTCGTTATGTCGGTGGAGAAGCCCGGCTTTGCCCGACTACAACTTGCGGGCAATCTGGCAACGCACGCATGGGATGAGACCTCGCTTCCCGTGATTTCAGCACGCAAGGCTGGCATCACGGTCTTGGCGCCGCCACTTCAATCCATCTCAGTGAGTATCGCGCGAAACGGAACCTTGGCACGTAAGCGGCTAGATGCGGCAGAAGAATTCCACATTTCGCGCATCTCCGATCAATCCATCACAATCAGCGTGAAGGGAGTGTCCGTTGATTCAACCGCAACCCTTCCCATTGCCACATCCAACATCAGTGAGCACGTGGACATCGCGATGAACAACAACGAACTCGTTCTCACCACAGCGGCCCCTACATCGGTACGAGCACGAAAAGCACGCACAGCAAACTTCATTCCTCGACTACGTCAATCCCCGCGTTCCACTACCACTTCCACAACGGTTGCCAGTATTGAGATTTCAGAGCCAGATTAGAGAAGCAGATAGTTTGTAGAGCATCGAATACAAGATTGTTCTGTTCTACAAATTCACTCCACTGGCCGATCCCATTGCCATTCGGCTGTGGCAACGCGCCCTGTGCGAAAAGTTGAACCTCAAGGGCCGCATCATCATTTCTAAAGATGGCATCAACGGCACCGTTGGTGGGCGCCTCATGGACGTGAAGTTGTATGTACGCGAGACACGCGAGTTTGAAGCCTTCAAGAACATCGACTTCAAATGGAGCGAAGGGCTGGGCGATGATTTCCCACGACTCAGCGTTCGTGTTCGCGACGAGATTGTCACGTTCGGCGTTCCTGAAGAAATCAAAGTAGATGAAAACGGCGTCATTGGTGGCGGCACTCATCTCAGCCCTCGCGAAGTAAACGCACTGGTGGAAGAACGTGGCGACGACGTGGTGTTCTTTGATGGACGAAATTCCTTCGAGGCGCGGATCGGTCGATTTAAGAACGCTGTTGTTCCGGACACTCGCGTCACACCAGATTTTATTCGCGAACTTGAAAGTGGAAAGTACGACCACCTCAAGGGGAAACCGATTGTTACGTATTGCACGGGCGGAATTCGTTGCGAAGTCCTGTCGGCAATCATGAAGAACCGTGGTTTTCAAGAGGTGTACCAAATTGAAGGCGGAATTGTTCGCTATGCCGAGCAGTACCGCGACAAAGGTTTATGGGAAGGGTCGCTCTACGTCTTCGACGCGCGACTTCGTGTGGAATACGGCAAAGAGGAAAAGATCTTGGGATCGTGTGATTTCTGCGCGGAGCCCACAAACGATTTCTATAACTGCCAAGTTCTCTCGTGCAGAACTCGCATCTTGGTGTGTTCCAATTGCAGCACAGACGACGAACCGCTGTGTCCAAATTGTCGCTAGTTAGCGAAAGTGAAC
>CAIVDG010000377.1 GCA_903904615.1 uncultured Acidimicrobiaceae bacterium
CCATTCATGACAACAAACGTGTCGTTGATACCAGCGTCGCGCGTAGCAAATGCAATTGCTCCGGCTGTATCGAGCGGCTCTGGCTCAACGGCGTAATGCAATTGAACGCCCGCACACACACCTTCTGGAAATGCTTCGAAGAAAGGTTCTGGCTTGAAGCCAAGTGCGAGCGCAACATGAGTGACTCCGGCAGCAGCCAAGTGTGCAATGAGGTGCTCTAACTGACGCACATTGGCAATGGGAAGCAATGGCTTGGGAGTACTCAGTGTGAGCGGTCTGAGCCGAGTACCAAACCCGCCGACGAGAACAACTGCGTGCATCAGCCAGGAACAGTGGTTGTGGCCGTGCCACCCGCAACTGTTGTAGGAGTTGCGCCACCAGCGACAGTTGTTGTTGCTGCTATCTCGGCTTTGTTCGCATCGGACAGTGCCTTCAATTCAGAAGCAGACGCGGGAATGGGAATGTCTACACCAGGTGCTGCAATTGCGATAGTGACAGCCATGCCATCGGAGTCGATCTTGATGTTCTTGAAGTCAGTGATGTACTTCTTGTTGTCATTTTGATTGTCGTAGGAATCCCACACGATGACTTGTACTTGCGCATCAACTTCTTTGCCAGACTTGTCTTTGCACTTGAGATCACTGGTCTTCAAGGTTTCGCCGTTGTTCTGACCTGTTGGGAACGTAATGCCCTTGGTGTCTACAGAAATTCCGAACGACTCAAGGAAGACTCCCAACTTCGCACGGTAACGAGGCAGGCCGGCGGGACGCCATTCCATAACTCCGGGAGTTGATTCAGTTAACTGATACTTGGTGTTGTCGGGCGTCTCAGGCGCATCGGCTGGGGTCACCAGATTTCCGATGAATCCGTCGCATTTATAAAAACCGTACGCGGCGTAGGAAATTTCGCTTGCAGAAGCGGAACCACCAGAGGTGGGTTCGGCCTGACGCGCGTAGGCGATAAGGCCAAGGCCAAGAACCACAATGACGGTCATGACCGAAGGAAATAGAGTGCCGCCTTGAAAGCGCACTTTTCTGCCTTTGCCCTTCTGTGCGAGACGGGCGACTTTTTTTGCTGATGAACCACTAGCCACGAGTAGGAAAGGCTACCTGCTGAGCCCCGTGAGAACGCTCACGCCCCCAAAGAGTCAATGAGAGCAAGGTACGAATGCGCCACCGCTGCGGGAGAAACGTGAGCTTCCACCCAATCACGACCTCGTTGACCCATCTCTTGTGCGCCGTCACCTCGCGACACCATGTTGGTGATTGCCGAGACAAATGCATCGACATCGTCAGGTGGAACAGAGATTCCGGCTCCGCTTGCAGACAGAATGCGCGTGACTTCGGTACCGGAGTCAATGGCTGCCACTACTGGTCGAGCCGCGGCCAAAATGCTGTACGTCTTTGACGGAACACTGACTGCACCAAGTCCGGCACGAAGCGGAACAACGTGAATGTCTCCCGATGCAAGAACTTCACTAACACGTTCGCGCGGTTGATAGCCCGCAAATCTCACATTCAAGAGGCCTTGCGCCGACTGTTCAAGTTCAGCCCGCGCAGCGCCATCGCCGTTGATAACAAATGTGATGCTTGGTATCTGACGTGCTGCATCAATCACCATCGTGAGAGATTGTGAGTACCCAACGTTCCCCGCATACATCACAACTGTTTCGCTACCGATGCCAAGTTCTTCTCGGTATGGCGTCATCCGTGACGAAGGAACGATGCGTTCAGCGTCGACAAAGTTTGGGATGACATGAACTTTTTTGGCATGAGCAGTGGCCACTTTGGCAACAACGTTGTCACGAAGGTCGTCTGACAACACCACGACTGCGTCTGACCGGTGATAACTGACTCGCTCTAGCCATTTGGCGATTGCGATGATTTTTGTGTTGGTAATTGCGCCAGTTTCGACAGCGGCATCAGGAAACACATCTTGAATGTTGAACACAGCACGAGAGAAACGCAGTCGCGCGGCCAACCAACCCGTGAGACCCAAGGTGAGAGGTGGCGACATTGAAACAATGGCGGCGGGGCGACGATGAAGACCGCCAGCGAACAAGGTGCACACGCCGGCCAGAACACTGAAGGCGATAAACCCCAGTGCTCGACGCAGCAAATTGGTTTTGCTTTTTCCTGGGAACGGATGCACTCGAATAATGGAGCCCCAGGTCGTTTTCTCGCGACGCACCAGTCGGCCGGTCCAACCGTGTTCTATGGAGTGGGTGCGATACCACGGCAATGCAGTGACGACGTGAATAGTGCGCCCGGCAGCAATGAACTCATCGACGATGCGCGTAATGACTTCGCCGGTGGGTGCAGTGTCTGGTGCGAAGTGTGGAACAAGAACAACAATGGGGCGACTCACGCTGCTCCCCCATTTATTGCAGCGTGATACTCGCGCACAAGATCTGAGGCAGAGAGAGACGCAGTGAATTCTTCGGCGCGCTTCATCCCTGCACTTACAAGATCAGAGCGCTCAGATCGGACATGCAAAAGGCCGCTATTCCACGCATCGACAGTCAGTGGTGCAACTACCCCGGCCTGACCCACAACTTCAGGAATGCTTCCGCAGTTACTTGCCAAGACAGGAGCACCGAAACGCATGGCCTCTATGAGTGGCGCACCGAAGCCTTCGTATTGACTGGGAAACACCATTGCATCTGCCATCTTCAATAAACCATTTCTGTCTGCCGCCGAAACACGTCCTGGCAACACGACACGCGATTCCAACCCCAGCATGCGAATCATTGTTCGTACAGATTCGTCATGTGAACCTGCGGACCCGGCAAACACAATTCGCAACGATTCATCCCGCCATGCTTCGTTTCCTTCCACCATCATCTTCAACAAGAACTCATGGTTTTTGTGCGGGTGAGTAATTGCAGGAAACACCAAGACTGGCCCTGCACCTAATTGGAGACGCGAACGAAGCTCTGCTTCAGATGATGCCTCTGTTGACAGTGACGATTCCAAACCATGTCGAACAACACCAATGCGAGACAAAGGTGTTCCAAACGCAGACATCAGCGTGTGCGCAACAAAGTGAGTGGGCACCACAACACGCGTTGCACGGCGCACCGACGACGGCACGGTTCGCTGTAAGTACCTCAGCTTCAGTGGACTGACATAGTGCGGATACTCGGTCCACTGAATGTCGTGCACAGTAAGGACAGTGTTGGATTTCCCTCCACGTGGAAGAGTTCCCCCACCGTGGTGAACAAGATGAAAACCTCGCGTGCGGCGAGCGAGCCATGTGTGCTCCAACAGAACACGAACTTCACGTCGCATGCAGTCAGACGGGGCTTCGTGCACTAGGTACAGATTGGCGATAGTTGGTTGACGCTCTGAGAAACCTTTAGGCGCGAATACTTCAATAGTGAAGTCGTGATCAATTTCAGATAGCCCAAGAAGTTGACGCACGAGATATTCCTCGCTGCCCCCTACACCGGGCACACACCACAAAAGGTTCATTGCGACGCGGTATGTCATGACGCACCATTCAGTACTTGGCGATACAGGTGTGCGGTGAGTTCTGCAGTGCGGCTCCATGGCACTTCTGCTGCACGTGCACGGCCTTTGGCGCGCAATTGGTCTTGCGATTGCAAAGCGCGGCGAATTCCATCTTGGATTGACTCGACACTCAATGGGTCGATTAATTCAGCAGCGCCACCGGCGACTTCTTCAGTCGACGTTCCACGAGATGTCACCACTGGTGCACCGTGAGCCATCGCTTCGATCACAGGTAATCCGTATCCCTCGAGAACTGACGGAAATGCAAAGACGGAACATGCGGCATACAGCGCAGGCAAATCACGAGACGGCACATAGCCCGTTAAACGAACATCGTGCGACGGCGCAAGCCCTGAGTCGCCCCACCCCTCCATACCCACAATCACCAGGGGTGGCGCGTCCTCTAAATGAGTTAGGGCATCAATGAGTCGTGCCAGATTCTTTCTCGGTTCTTGTGTTCCAACAAACAACACAAACTCGTTTGGCAAGTTGTATGCGGAACGCACTCGCGCGATGTCTGCATCGGTAACCACCTGTGCTCGCACTCCGAGCGGAACATGATGCAAGAGATGTTCTGCGAAGCCTGCATCGCGACAGTCATTCATTGTGGCTAATGAAGAGCACAACACCGTTGCGTTCTGTTGCTTCAAGATGTCCATACTGCGTCGGAAGATTTTGTTTCCGTGTGCCGTGAAAAATTCAGGGTGCCGCAGAAATGCAATGTCGTGAAGCGTGACCACTAGCGGCAAATCGGTTGCCGGAGGAATAATGGTGGTGGAGTGCACGAGGTCGACATGCACAACTGATTCCACTTTGGGCCACTTGAAACGAGTCCATGTCTCGTACAACCACTTGCCACCAAGAGGAAGAGCTGCCACAGAAAAAGGTGGTTCGTACCCTGGCGTTGGCGGCCCAGCGTGGCGCCCGGCTAGTCCCACCAACTCAATATCGGGTTGTGAACCCATGGCGGCAGCCACTTCCAATGCTGCAATTGCCGTCCCGCCGGGCACGCGGTGCCAGCACTGTTCGAGGGTGTAGGCAACGCGCACCCCTTCATTCTGTCCTCTCCCGTCCTACGATGGCATCCATGTCGGAATTCTGGTCGGGCCGCAAGGTCCTCGTCACGGGTGGCAACGGCTTCTTGGGGCGTGTTGTTGTGGGGCTTTTGGCCGAAAAAGGTGCACAAGTTGTTGCCCCTACTCACGATGAATACGACCTGGTCATTCCCGGTGTGGCCGATTCAATGCTGGCGGCCCATTCCCCCAGCCACGTCATTCACTTGGCTGCTCGCGTGGGCGGCATTGGGTACAACCTTGTAGATCCGGCTCGTTTGTACTTCGACAACCTGATGATGGGCACCCACATCATCGAAGCAGCACGTGCTGCGAACACAGAGAAGACCGTCTTGCTCGGCACGGTGTGTTCGTATCCCAAGTTCACTCCCGTTCCTTTCAAAGAAGAATCGTTCTGGGACGGATACCCCGAGGAAACCAACGCCCCATACGGCATCGCTAAGAAAGCACACCTTGTTCATGCGCAAGTAAACAACGCGCAGTACGGCCAGAAGTTTGCGTATCTCATTCCCACCAACTTGTACGGACCAGGCGACAAATTCCATCCGTCGGTTTCACATGTCATTCCCGCACTCATTAAGAAATGTGTGGAAGCAAAAGAACAAGGTGCCAACTACATCGATGTGTGGGGAACCGGCTCGGCAAGTCGCGAGTATTTGTACGTAGAAGATGCAGCTGCCGCCATTGTGCTTGCTGCTGAAACGCACGAGAGTGTCGACCCCATCAACTTGGGTTCAGACAGAGAAATCACCATTCGCGAAACTGCCGAAACTATTGCACGGGTCACCGGATTCACAGGCGAACTGAAGTGGGACGCCACAAAACCAGATGGTCAACCACGTCGCCGTATCGATCCGTCTCGCGCCGCAGAACGCCTCGGATGGCAAGCGAAGATGGAGTTCTCTGAAGGAATTCGTCGCACAGTTGACTGGTACTTGTCACATCGCGACCAGGCCGAAGCAGCACCTCGCTGACGCTTCGCATCGTGAACTCACCCGTACACTTTTTCTTGTGACGCTTCCCCCGCCGTCCCTCGAGTACTGCGTTAAACACCCAGATACCGCCACTGGTCGCCACTGCACCCGTTGTGATCGCCCTGCGTGCAACAACTGCCTTACTCCAGCACCTGTCGGGTCGCACTGCGCAGACTGTGTTCGTTCGGCTCGCCCGCCGGCACGTGAACGTGTTCGTAGATGGAATGCAGTGCAACAGATTTTTGCAACTCGAGTCCTTATTGCACTTAACGTGTTTGCGTTTTTATGGACATTGACAAGTTCTGGTTCCGTTGAACGTAATCAGTTCGATCTTGGGTTGTCGCTTGTCTTCATTCAGAATGGTGAGTGGTACCGCATTGTCACGTCGGGTTTCTTGCACTTTGGTCTTCTGCATATCGGCATGAACATGTTGCTGTTATGGCAACTAGGTCAACTTCTTGAACCAGCGCTCGGGCAAACTAAGTTCACCTTGTTGTATTTCGCATCAATGTTCGGTGGAGCAGCAGGCGCACTAGCGCTTACTCCTAACGGTCTCACCGGTGGCGCATCTGGTGCGGTGTTTGGTCTCATGGCAGCAGCAGCGGTGGGGCTTCAACAACGTGGCGTGAATCCGATGCGCACAGGTATTGGCACCACGTTGGTTCTCAACTTGGTCATCACGTTTGCAATTCCCGGCATTTCCATTGGTGGTCACGTTGGCGGAGCAGTAATGGGCGCAATCGTCGGATACGCCATGCTGGAACCGCGGTGGACACGAACATCGCCAGCAATCGCCTGGGCCGCACCCGTCATTGCAATGGCTTTCAGCGTTTTCGCCATTGGCACCATGCTGTAGCGACACACCCCATTCATAATCTCGTTCGCACTTCCTCCTTTTCACTTACTTGAAACGAGGAATATGTTTTCTGCGTCGGTTCTCGATGTACCCCGTCCGCTCATCGACCCCATTACGTCGTTAGTTGAAGCACTCAGCGTTGCTGCACTCGCACTACCGCGACCACGAAACAACAGCACCATTGTGCTGTGCATGGACCAACAGCAACGGGGTGTCCATCTCCTTCGTACCTCACTCATTTCTCGCACAACAATCCACCACATAGTTCGCGAATGCTGTCATGTGCCATCACTTCACTCTGTTGTTCTCTTCAGCATTCGGTCGGCGCCACCTATTTGTCCTAACGACCCGATTGTTCTTGAAAACATCACCAACACGCTCAACGCGGCCGGCCTTCACTTGCACGACTGGGTAGTCATTGGTGCCGGAGGACTGTATTGCCCTCGTTCGCTGGTGGACCCTGTAGACCCGTGGCGTCACGGAAGTGTGTGCTTGTAAGCGCGTCGTTGCGATGCTGTTAGCCGCAATCCTGCATTCGACAAAGCGCGCACTATGTGTCGGCTTGTGGTGGGTACGGCGCCTCGCCGCACTGCTTCATCGCGCACGTGTTGTGGCAGGTCGTAATGATCTCCATGAAACCCACGTGGTGGGATACCAA
>CAIVDG010000378.1 GCA_903904615.1 uncultured Acidimicrobiaceae bacterium
CGACGTATTCCTATTCGTCGTTTCTCCGTCATGCTCGCGTTACTTCCCGTTACCGCAGCCGTCTTCGGATTTCTCTTTCTGAATCAAACCCCCACCGCTGTAGACCTTGTGGGAATGGCATTTGTACTCGTTGGTGTTGGAGTTCAAGAGCGTGAAACTGTGAAGCGCCACCAACCAGAGGTTCAAACCGCCTAGCGTTCTCCTTTATGAGAAGAACCCGTCGCACATGGAAGGTCGCTGCCCTTGCGACTCTTGCAGCGACATTCGCTTCCGTTCTTCCTTCTTCATCACATCTCACCTCTGTTTCAGCTGACGCACTTCCACCCATCGCCATCGTGGTTCGCGGCCACGGATTCGGTCATGGTCGAGGACTCAGTCAATACGGTGCACTTGGTTGGGCTACGCGTTTAAACGCCACATGGACCGACATCATCAATTTTTATTACGGCGGAAGTGGTCGTGCACTCGGCGTATTGGGCCCACAAGATGCACCGGCACAACCTGGTGGCGTCATGAGTGTTCGCCTGCAAGCCCTCGACGCAAAACAAACAGCGGTCGTCTCCGACAACAAGACTGTGCAATGGGCGGGACGCGCCGGAACGTACGGCGCCCTTATTGCTCGTCCCGTAGCGCGCAACGTGTACGACGTGTATGCATCTGCTAACTCGACATGTGGTGCATCTAGTGGTACGCCATCTGGCTTCACACTCATTGGTGACAACATCACGGGCCCCATCGACTTCGTCACAACGAACGGCTCCAATCCGGCTGCAGTTGCTCCCGGCGATCTCATCGGTTTGTGTGAGCCAGCAACATCGTCGTATCGCGCACGCATTCGTTACTACCGCGGAGGGATTCGCGCGGCCACCGACGGCAACGGCAATTACCGAAGCGTCAATCTGGTTCTCTTGGAGTCGTACTTGCGTGGAGTCGTACCACGAGAATCCCCCGCTGGGTGGGGCGATCAAGCTGGCGGACTCGGCATGCACGCACTACGCGCACAAGCCGTTGCCGCACGCAGTTATTCACTTTCCGAATCTCGCTATTCCTATGCCAAGACCTGCGACACGATGGACTGTCAGGTCTACGGTGGCGCGGCTTTGCGGACCGTCGGATCATCGTCTGCAAACGTTCATGAAGATCCACGTACCGACCGCGCCATTGCCGAGACCGCTGGCAACGTGGTGCGCGATTCGCGCGGCTCAATTGTGCGCACGGAGTTCACCTCTTCCAATGGTGGGCGCACCGCAGGCGGTCAGTTCCCTGCAAAGGTCGATGCCGGTGATCTCGCGGCCGATACGGCACTGCAATCATGGACCCGACTCATTTCCTCATCGGATCTTCAGAAGAAATACCCCAGCATTGGTGTCTTGCTATCTGTCACCACAGCACACGATGGTCTTGGTGGAGATTGGAACGGATACGCCACGTCTGTCACTATCACCGGCACCGCAGGCTCTGTCACGCGATCGGGATGGAACTTCAGAGGCGACTGGGACTTGTACGCGCCGTGGTACGAAACCACGCCAGTGTTCTCCGCAGAACCCACCGCAGCGCCTGTGGGTTCAATTCTCTTCATTGGTGACTCTGTTGGCGAAAGCATCGCCACCGAGTTCGCTACGGCAGTTACACCCGCCTATCCCGCAACCACATTCCAAGCATGCGCAGGACGCGGTATGGCCGGAGCCGACTGTCTCTTCACAGTTGCTGCACCCCAAGTAGATCTAGACGGTGTTGGCGTCGCTAACGCACTCCCCGCCCCTGCAATTGCTGTTGTGGAACTCGGATACAACGACGACCCAAATGCGTTCAATGCAGAACTGCAACAAATGATCTCTGCACTGGCGTCGAAAGCTGTTCAACGAATCATCTTTGTCAACATGTCAACGCGATCCACATCTCGAAACTACGCAATCTCTAATGCCGCTCTACTAGCCGCTGCTGCTGCCAACCCCGCCATCTCTGTCTTCGACTGGAATGCCGCAAGTTCAGCACCCAACCAATGGCGTTGGTTCGACAACACGTCAGTGTGTTGTTGGGTTCACCTCTCCACCAGCGGCCAAACCGAGTTCGCACTCTTTCTACGTGCACAACTCGATGCACTGCGTGCTCAGAATCTTCTCCCGCTATCCGCGCCTGCCGCACCCGTCATCCACGGTCTGCCACTAGCGCAGAAACACAAAGGGCCGATGGTCACTACTGTTCAAAAAACGTTGAACGCCGCAATGAAACTCAAGGGCTCAAAACGTCTTGCAACCGATGGTGATTTTGGTCCAGGTACAGCCAAAGCAGTGAAGGCATTCCAGGTTTCCATGAACCTTCCTGCAACGGGAACTGTTGACCGAACAACATGGGAAGCCATGGGGCTTGGTGCACGCACGGATCTTGCGGTGTTGCAGATAGGCAGCAAACATCCTTCAGTGAGCACCTTGCAGCGCGCGCTGGCTCGAGTGTTGCGAAAGAAGATTTCTGTAACAGGCCAATTCACTTCATCTCTGATGAACGACGTGAAGACCTACCAGAAGCGAGCAAAGATTCGCGCCAGTGGCAAAGTGGGACCAAGTACGTGGTCATCGCTTATGGCTGCAGCAGCCCTAGCGAAGTAGCGCTACAGACCGCAGCGCGCTTTCCACGCTTCGGTACTCACCATTTCAGGGTATTTCGCGCGATACGCCTTCTTCAGCGAGTTATAGGTGCGCACCAACTGCCACGATGTTCGAAATACTTCGCGACGAATCTGAACAAATCGCTGACGGTCACGCGCACACACGAAACCTTCTTC
>CAIVDG010000379.1 GCA_903904615.1 uncultured Acidimicrobiaceae bacterium
CACAGCAGCATCTGGTGTCATGCCCGACACGCGACACTTGATGTTGAAGAACCGCTCGGCCCCCATGTCGGCGCCGAAACCAGCTTCCGTGATGAGGTAGTCGCACAAGTGAATGCCAATCTTGTCTGCGATAACGGATGAATTCCCTGTTGCGATATTGCCAAATGGCCCTGCATGAATAAGCGCGGGAGTGTTCTCGAGTGTTTGCAGCAAATTCGGCTTCACCGCATCGCGCAAGATGACAGCCATCGCACCCGCTGCGCCAATTTGTTCTGCAGTCACCGCGTCGCCGTCTGTTGTGTACCCCACCACAATTCGACCAAGACGCTCACGAAGATCGTCAAACGATGATGCCAGTGCAAGCAACGCCATTACTTCTGACGCTGCAGTGATGTCGAACCCACTGCGACGCACGATTCCATCTTCGGTTCCACCCATACCAATCACGATGTTGCGAAGCGCACGGTCGTTCACATCCAACACACGTCTCCATGTGATGTTTTGTAGTGACAACTTCAATGCATTCCCCTGATGCAAGTGATTGTCCACCATCGCAGCCAGCAAATTGTGCGCAGCCGTCACCGCATGAAAGTCGCCCGTGAGATGCAGATTCAATTTCTCCATTGGCACTACTTGGCTATAGCCACCGCCTGCCGCCCCACCCTTAATTCCAAACGTGGGACCCATGGACGGTTGGCGAAGAGCAAGGAGACCGCGTTTCCCCACATGCTTCATTGCTTGTGCCAGACCCACCGAGGTTGTGGTCTTTCCTTCACCTAATGGCGTGGGAGTAATGGCGGTGACCACCACATACTTTCCACGCGGCCTGGCAGACACATCACCAAGAGCATCTATGTCAATCTTGGCCACATCGCGTCCGTAGGGCTCTAGATGTTCCGGCAGAAGCCCAATGCTTTCTGCAATCTCAGTCAACGGAGCAAGAGTCGCACTTTGGGCGATCTGAAGGTCGGTAGGGAAAGACACATCTCAGTTTCCACCAATGCAGCACCCGTTGCCAAAGCGAGCACACAACGCACCCCTTACTAGTGTTGGTCTCAGGAGGTGGTCATGGGCATTTTTCGAACCGTGCGTTCGGTAGCTCGTTTTTCGCCGTCCACGCTGTCTCGCCGTCAACGGCAACTCTCTCGCGCCGCACACATCGGCGACCTGCGAAACATGGCCAAGTCGCATCTTCCGCGGGGCATCTTCGACTACATCGACGGCGGAGCGGAAGATGAAATCACCATGCGACGCAACAGCGAAGCGTTCGCCGGTTACGAATTTGTTCCACGCATACTGCGCGATGTGTCAGATGTTGACACCTCAACACAGTTCTTGGGTCACCGCCTTTCGTCCCCCATCATTTTTTCTCCCACTGGCTTTACGCGCATTGCCCATTCAGACGGCGAATTAGCAGTTGCACGAGTTGCGGCGCGTCACGGGCTTCCCTATTGCCTCTCCACCTTGTCCACTCGTTCCATCGAAGAAGTTGCGCGTGTCAGCAATGGCCCAAAGTGGTTCCAGGTGTACGTATGGAAAGACCGCGAACTTGTCAAAGACATGCTGTCGCGTGCTGCAAGCAACGGGTACGACACCATCATGCTCACCGTGGACACTGCGGTGTTGGGACGACGTGAACGCGATGTTCGTCGCGGATTCACCTTGCCACCCACATTGGGACTGGGCACTCTCATCGACGGAATCACACACCCATCGTGGACATGGGATTTCGTGCGCCATGACCCCATTACGTTCGCCAACATCAGCGGAGCTGCGGGCCGTTCTACCGGAACAGCGGTGACATTGTCCGATTTCATCTCCGAACAGTTCGATCCTGCATTGTCGTGGTCCGAAATTGATTGGTTCAGACAGAACTGGACAGGCAACATCATCTTGAAGGGTGTTCAGAGTGTTGCCGACGCAGTGCAAGCACACTCGGTTGGTATCGATGCTGTGGCGCTTTCAAACCATGGCGGGCGTCAACTAGATAGCGCACCAACACCGCTGCAACTTCTCGCACCTGTTGCTCAGGCCACGAATGGTCACCTCCCCCTTCTCTGCGATGGCGGTATACGACGCGGTAGCGACATTGTGAAGGCTCTTGCACTCGGCGCATCGGCGTGCACCATGGGGCGCTCCTACCTCTACGGTCTGGGTGCTGCGGGTGAAGCAGGTGTAGAAAAAGCACTCTCAATGCTCACTAGTGA
>CAIVDG010000380.1 GCA_903904615.1 uncultured Acidimicrobiaceae bacterium
AACATACTGAGGTCCAACATGGTGCGAACACCGTTTGCGTACTCAACAACCACATAGGCGTTGTCCAGAATGTCGCTACGTTCATCGTTGTAGTACTCGTCGAGATGGTTCACATCTTGACCACCACTTGCCATCACTCGTACTGGTCGTGAGTCAACCACCAAATTCATGAGGTCAAAGAAGTGACAACACTTCTCAACAAGCGTTCCGCCCGTGTTTTTGCTGAAGCGATTCCAGTTGTCTACTTTGACGAGAAATGGAAACCGATGTTCACGAATGGCGAGCATCTTCAGATCCCCCACGGCGCCAGCGCGTACTTGACGAACAAGTTCAGCAATAGGAGCCATGTAGCGGTATTCCAAACCCACCCACGTCAGAGCGGAACGAGAACGTTGTGCTTCCACCACAGAGACACAATCTTCAACAGTTGTGCACATGGGCTTTTCCACCAACACGGGAATGTCGGTCGCCAGAATGTCATCAAGGATTGCCTTGTGAGTGAAGTTGGGTGACGCAACAAGTACTGCATCCACCGTTCCGGATTCCAACAAATCCCGGTGGTCTGTAAATTCACTCACTCCACGAAACGCATCCCCCATGGTGAGACGCGCCCAGTTACGTGGCTCGTCATTGGGGTCACTGATAGCCGTCACGGAAACATTGGGGAGGCCCATCAGGTTCTTCAGGTGCTCACACCCCATCATCCCTGTGCCAATGACTCCAACGCGCACTTCATTCATCCCCCTCACACTATGTGCCGCCATTTGCGTTTACCGTCCCGACAACTAATGTTCAGACAGAGCGCATCGGGGGATGCACTTCACACAAGGGGGAAATCTCATGGCAATCGTTGATCTCATCGAGTCTGGTCTGGGTCTGTTGAAGTCTGAAGCCGACATCACACCGCAATGGGTGGAAGGCGTTCTTCGCGGAAGCGGAAACCTGGAAGATGGTGTGTCGGTCACTGGAGTCTCCACAGAACGAATTGGTGAGGGCGTAGGCATTCTCAGCATCTTGCAACGCATCACCCCTTCGTATTCCGGCACCACACAAAAGGGCCCGAAGTCTGTCGTGGTGAAGTACCCCACCGATGACCCAACACAACGCTTCACTGCAGATGCACTTGTTCTCTACATTCGCGAATTGGTGTTCTATAAAGACTGCGCACCAGACGCCCCGTTCAAAACAGCGAAGTGCTACGGACAGGCCATCGCTAGCGACAACACCGACTTCACCATCGTGATGGAAGACATTGGCCACATGCGTCCACTGAACCAGTTAGACGGCATCAGCCTCGATGAATCGAAAGTTCTTCTTGAAAAACTCGCCGACTTCCACGCCATGTGGTGGGGCAGCCCAAAGCTGGCGAACTTCGCCGCAACATTCCAACCCCTCGACAACCCCACCTACAACGCTGTTCTTCCCATGTTGTGGACAGGTGGTTGGCCAAATGTTGAGCAGTACGCCGGTCATCTTCTTCCCGAAAGCGTTCGTGAAATTGGTGGTATCTGGGCAGAGAAAGTGCCCTGGATGCTCGGCAACCTCATGTCACCTACCACTATGTGCCACGGTGACTACCGCGCCGACAACATCATGTTCGATGGAAAAGATCCTGTGGTCATCGACTTCCAGCTCATTGGCACTGGTTCAGGTATGTACGACGTTGGTTATTACATCAGCCAATCAATCGCCACCGATGTCCGCCGTGGTCACGACCGCGAATTGGTAGACGTGTACCTGAATCGTTTGGAAAGCCACGGAATTGAGATCGACCGCGAAGAAGCTTGGCGTCAATACCTTGTCTGCATCTGCTTCTGCGTCACTTACGGAGTCACCACCTTTGGTGGATTTGCTGAACAGAACGAACGCGGTCAGCAACTTCTGCAGGACATGTTGCTGCGCGCATTGCATTGCGTGGCCGACAACAACGCTCTTGAAGTGTTGAAGTAAACCTCTACCCCATCGGGCAGACTACGTACATGACAGATCACTCGCATGACCACGGTCGTGGATTGCTACAACAACTTG